>JAESRJ010000191.1 GCA_016764715.1 Kordiimonadaceae bacterium
GCGTTCCGCGTGTACCGCCGGCCAACGCAGCCGCCAGTCGCCAGCAAGCCTGCAGGAACAGCCAAGTTTATACCGGAACTACCCAGAATAGAGGAAATCCTCGTTTCTGTTACCAGGCGTCTGGACGCAGTGCAGAAGCTTCCCTACGCGATTTCAGTATTTTCGGGCACGGCCCTGGAAGACGGCGGCATAAAGACCACGCATAGCCTTTTAGGCAAGATCCCATCGCTATCCAGCTCTAGCCTCGGGCGCGGGCGTAACAAACTTGTCTTGCGCGGACTGTCGGACGGCGCTTTTTCCGGGAGCACTCAATCTCTTGTCGCCACCTACCTCGACTATACCCGTCTCACGTACAACGCGCCAGAACCGGGCTTAGCCCTTTATGATATTGAGCAAGTGGAGTTTCTTCGCGGGCCACAAGGATCGCTCTATGGATCTGGGGCACTGGGCGGTCTTTACCGCATTGTTACACGTCAACCTGATTTAGACCAAGCCGAGGCTGCCGTCGGAGCGGGGGTGGCGATAACAAAACGAGGCGGCGTGTCCTATAATACGGACGGCATTGTAAACCTGCCGCTTGGCGGCGGAGCCGGGGCTTTGCGGGTCGTTGGTTATCACGAAAGAGATGCTGGATATATTGATGACATAGGGCTTGGGCTTACTAATATTAATGCTGCGCGAACAAGTGGCGGCAGGGCAACGCTGGCCTTGGCCCCCTGGGAGGCGGTTCAGTTGTCCCTCGGTGCAATCTATCAGGATCACAAGTCTGAAAATACTGGATATTACGATGCCGATCTGGGYTCGTTTGAAAGAACCAACCGGCTGGCGGAACCCTATGAAGATGAGATCCTGCAACTCGTTGGGCGCATTGATGCTGATCTGGGCTTTGCCGACCTTGTATCTTCCACTGCCTGGATGGAGCGAGACATTGCCAGTACACTCGATGCTACTCTGGCAATCTCTGAGCTCACAGGAAACGGTGACCCAGCGGCCAGTCCCTACAATCAAAATCGGCGGATTGAAACGCTAACTCATGAAACTCATCTTACGTCCCGTGCAGGAGGGCGGCTAGAATGGCTGATTGGACTTTTTGTCTCCCGCCGGGAGTCGGTCCAACAAAGCGAAATCATAACGCCTGGTGCCACAGCGAATGAGACCCTTGGCCAAAGTGACATTATCTATGCAGAAACTCATACCGACGAAATAGAAGAAGCTGCCGGTTTTGGCGAGCTTACTTGGTTCGCGAACGAGAAACTCTCCTTCACAGTGGGGGGACGCTGGTTTACCTACGACATTATTGCGCGCTCCGTCCTCGACGACGTTGGCGCCGACAGCACTACCGTTGGTGAGGGCGATCAGCATTTATCCGATTTCACGCCGAAATTTGTGGTTAGCTATCAACCCGACACCAATTCACTTTTTTACCTTCAAGGATCCGAAGGATTTCGCGTCGGCGGMWWCARMYTCRKCGGCNYSRYCGNRYMRGANMRWMSSTGMWRARAGSGAWKWKKWYRWWGANMMMMKAAACCGAGGAAGAAGAGGCGGCAGAACACGCGCTTATAAACTTCGATCCAGACGAAACCTTCAACTTGGAATTCGGCTTTAAATTAACACGCCTAAACGGCAGATTACAGCTCAGTAGCGCTGCCTACCATACGTGGTGGAAGCAAGTACAAACCGATCAATTCAGTAGCGCTGGCCTTCCTATCATCGGAAACGTTGGGGATGCGCGAAGTTTCGGTGCTGAATTCGAAGTTCAGTACCGGCCATCTGCTGCTTGGCTGTTGCGCGTGAATGCAGCCTGGAACCGTTCAGAGCTTACACAAGTTACTGAAGGTTTTGGGCAAGACCTCGGCGCAGAAAGCGGTGATCGTTTACCTGGATCTCCCTCTTTCATGGGTGGGGTTGGGCTTTCCTACCAATGGCAAACAGCAGGCAGTTGGTCCGCCGTTCTGGGAGCCGACTATAACTATGCAGGKTCRAACCGGCTGCTGTTCAACGAGGAGAATRCGCCCTCAGCAGAAGCCTATCATCTTGCAAATATACGCTTGGACCTGAAGAAAGCCGATTGGCTTGTTCGCTTTTATATAGACAATCTATTTGATAGTGACGCGAACAGTTTTGCTTTCGGCAACCCCTTTAGCCTTGCAGCTGTCAGCCAAATCACGCCTCTGCGGCCCCGCACGCTGGGGCTGGAATTTCGCTGGACTTACTAACGAGTTCCCAGATTGAAAACGTTGCGATCTCTTCTTGCCTAACAGGAAAGTCCGCACCCGCTTTGCCTAGCTAAAATAGCTGTGTATTTTGACCAGCGTAATTGCTGTGGGCAGCATTTTCCTGCGCTAAAACGGATTTCAGCAACCTCTCTTTAAATGCTCATCCYCGCCGCCGAAACCTTCGGCGGTTTTTTNATGTCTGCCCCCTAAAAAASAAAGAGGGGGGGGGGTGTTCCGCGCCAGTGTCGTCCCACAAACAGGAAGCTGGTTTAACCAGCGCAGGAAAAACTACAGGCACCTAGAGAAGGAAGAGATTTTGTTAGAACTGGCAATCAAAACCGACAATATGATGCGTGGTAACCTATATTTGAATGATGCAGCTATGGGGCGTTTCACAACGTTAAACCCAAGTGTCATCTCTATCACCGAACGCTTCAAATCTGGCCGTATGAAAGTTGAGCGCTTCATAGAGCGTAAGTTCGAAGAGACCTACGGAGCCAGCCTACCAAGCCACTACCCAACCATGATGAGCGCACATAATGCGGAGGGAGACATCATGGCTGCGGTTGGGTTCCGCACGGCGGATACCGGAATGCTATTCTTAGAACAATACCTACCAACACGGATCGAAAAGACCCTGTCCGCGGCCACCAACAAGAAAGTTCACCGGAACGAGATCATAGAAATTGGAAGCCTCGCGTCTGCGGGTGGCGGTGCTTCCATCTTCCTTTTCATCGCGCTCTCAGCCTATTTAAAAGCGCGCGGTCTTACCTTCGCGGCAGTGACCGCAACACGAGAGCTACGCTTCGCTTTTCGTTTCTTACAATTGGAAGCCATGGACTTTGGGCCCGCCGATAAAACCCAGCTCCCTGATGGCGGCGCCAAGTGGGGCACCTACTACGACACCGAGCCACGGGTGCTCGCAGGTGATCTGAGTGCCGCTTACGGCCGTCTTGAACATTATTTGCCAGAGCAACAAAACCAGAATTTAGGCCAGCTATTCCCTCGCCTACATTACGGGTCTCAAGGAGAAGTTTCGTGAGTAAAATTATCGACATCTTATGCCAGCATGCTGAAACTCAGCCTAGCAAGACTGCTATTGAAGGAGATAGCTTCACCATACCTTACGGCGCTCTCCCTACCCAGATTGAAGCGCTGGCCAATGCGCTAGAACCCTATATTGAAACGGGCCGCCCAGTAGCACTTTTGTGCGATAACAGCCCGGCATGGGTTTTGGCAGATTTGGCCCTGTTGTCAGCGAAGGTGGCACACCTGCCGCTACCACCCTTTTTCACCGCCAGTCAGATAACCCACGCGTTAGAGAGCGCCGGTGCCAATCTGCTGCTTGCGGATCAACGTCTTAGAGATCACAAATTGCTAACCGAGTTACCTGTCGCGGGCTCCAAAATGTACCTTTACAGCGTCACTAGCAAACCAAAACGCCTGCATACCGGCACCGCCAAGATCACTTTCACCTCAGGCACCACAGGGGCGCCTAGAGGGGTGTGCTTATCGGTTGAAGGCATGGAAGCAACGGCGTATGCGATCCTAGAGCGGCTAGGTGCMAGCATGGYTGGCCGGCATCTGGCAATATTGCCGCTTGGTGTGCTGCTCGAAAATGTCTCTGGTCTTTATCCCTGCCTAATCGGCGGCGGCACTTACGTGGTACTTTCTCAGGCAACAATCGGATTTGGGGAGCCCTTTAGGCCAGACTTTAAAGAACTAATCGACGCACTTGTCGCACAAAATGCCACAAGCATGATCATGGTGCCGGAGATCCTTCGCGGTGTTCTGGCTGTTCTTGTAGTTAGCGGCACTACACTCCCTCTTGCTCGAATGATTGCAGTTGGCGGATCCCGTGTTTCAAAACAAATATTAGAGCTGGCTGCGAGCTTGGGCTTGCCAGTTTGTGAAGGCTACGGGCTTAGCGAAGCCGGATCGGTTGTGGCTATGAACTCGCCAGATTCCAACCACATTGGCACTGTGGGATTGCCTCTGCCGCATGTGAAACTATCCCATCACAAAAGCGGCGAACTGGTTCTCGAGGAAGCGCCGTTTCTTGGCTACATGGGACAGCCGAAGCATAGAGGCCCCTACTGGACCGGGGACATTGTAAACTTTGACGAAAAAGGCCGCCTCGAGATTACAGGTCGGGCCAAAAATATTTTGATCAACAGTTTTGGCCGCAATATCGCACCCGAGTGGGTCGAAAGCGAGTTACTGGCCCAGCCAGAAATAGCCCAGACAGTTATTTACGGCGACGATCAGGCATCTCTTGGCGCCATTATTGTGCCCACTGGTCCTGGTGTGAAAGCAGAGAAAATTTCTTTAGCAATCACGCGCGTCAATCTAGCACTGCCTGAATACGCCCGAGTGAAGCGGTGGATTATTTCCAGCCCCTTTACGTTTGAAAGCGGAGAATTGACCGGCACTGGCCGGCCTCGCCGCGCAACTATTCTCAAAGAGAAAGAAGCCATGATTATGCAGTCCTATACCCAACCGGGCCTTGCCCAAACATTTTACGCCCGCCTTGTGGCGGAAACGCAATCGGAGCGAAACGCACTTTTGACATTACCTATCATTCAATCCGGCCTTGGCGGCGGTGTGTCCAAAGAAGTCTATATCGCTTATCTCGGCGAGGCCTTTCACCACGTGAAGCACACGGTGCCCTTAATGGGTACGGTCAAAGGCCATATAGCTGGCAACCGTACTGTCCTTCACGATGCGCTCAATGACTATATCCTCGAAGAGCAAGGGCACGAGAACTGGATTCTCAATGATATCCGGCACGCTGGCGGAGACCCAAATGCAGTCCGAAGCGGCCAGCCTTCATCTGCCACTGAAATGATGGTCGCTTATGCCTATGACTATATAAACCGCGTCAACCCAGTTGGRTTTTTCGGCATGGTTTTTGTGCTGGAAGGCACAAGCACAGCAATCGCAACKCAGGGCGCTGAAATGCTTATGGATAGCCTGAAACTTCATAAAAAATGTTTCAGCTATCTGTTGTCGCACGGCGCACTTGATTTGGARCATATGGAGTTCTTTGAGCGCCTMATGGCTCAAATCACCGACCGCACGGAACAGGATGCAATCATCCATATGGCCAAGCGCATGTACGGCCTTTTCGGCGACGTTTTCCAAGAAATTTCTATGAATTCGGAGTTGAAGAATGTCGCTTAGGAACAAGAAAGTTTTGCTCACTGGSGCCTCTAGTGCCCTGGGTCAGATCATCGCGAATTCCTTGGTTAGCCGCGGAGCGCAAGTCACCAGCCTTGACCGTTCCGGCGGTTGCGGTCAGGTCACCAACATCCGGGGTGACCTGTCAACTGAAGCCGGAATTAGGGCTGCCGTGGACGAAATCCGCAGTACTGACTGGGATATCTTGATAAACCTTGCCGGTATGCAGTATTTCGGCCCGATCGAAGATCAAGCTGCGGATCATACCATCGCCAGCTACATGGTAAACCTTGTGGCACCTGTTCGGTTAATACAAGGCGTTCTGCCACGCATGAAGGCCCGCAAATCAGGGCAGATTGTGAACATCGGCTCCATATTTGCGTCAATTCCGTTTGCGCATTTTGCCGCCTATTCCAGCGCCAAAGCCGGGCTGAAGGGTTTCAGTGAAGCCCTCCGGCGCGAAATGCGAGACTTTAACCTTACCGTTACTTACGTGGCACCGCGTGCCGTCGATAGTCCAGCGAACAGTCCCCAGATCCAGGAATTTGCTCAGCTGACTGGCATGAAGATGGATAGCCTAGAACAAGTCGCCGGCCAAATTATGARGGCAATCGAACAAAGAAAGAAAACAGTTTATCTCGGCATGCCGGAAAGCCTGTTTGTCCGTATCAACGCGTTATTTCCCAGCCTGGTTGACAGTGCCACGGCTTCAAATAGTCGCACTGCTCGCGACATTTTTACGAACACCCCCGCTAATCAAGCGGCAATTGGAGACACACTATGACCAAGTACCTAATAGGGATTATTTTGGCGTTCTCTATCGCCTTTTCCGCAGCTGCGGGAGATCAAGTAACAGCACTGCGCACAATCCAACAGGAATGGGCGCGCATAAAGTACCAAACGCCCGATGAAAACACGCAAGAAGAGCAGATCAAGGCCCTTTCAGCGGCGGCGGCTCTAGCAGTGGAACACCAYCAGGGCGAGGCCGATTACCTYATCTGGCATGCCATTGTTTTAGCRACCCAGGCAGGAATGGACGGTGGCCTTGGWGCACTGGGTAAAGTTAAACGTGCGCGYAAACTTCTMGAGCGGGCMGAAAAAATAGACTCTGCAGCACTCGGCGGCTCAATYCCTACAAGCCTTGGCTCGCTTTATTACCAGGTACCTGGTTGGCCGCTTGGTTTTGGCAGCAAGAAGAAAGCCCGCAAGTATCTTTTGAAAGGACTTTCTATAAACCCGGCTGGTCTTGATACGAAYTTTTTCTATGGCGACTTTCTATTTGAACGCGGCGAGTTTAACAGGGCCCGCGCGGTTTTAAGTAAAGCGCTGGAAGCAGCAGACCGCCCCAACAGGCCCATCGCAGACGCAGGTCGCCGGGAGGAGATAAGAGTTCTTCTTTCAAAGATCGCTAAGAAAACCGGTGCTAACTCGAGATAGCACCGGGGGCATCCGGTGTTAGCAAGCTTTGTATCCCTGCTAGCACCGGATACCCACCTCGTTCAAGCCAAACCAGCACAGTAATAAAAGGCATTGTGCTCRGCCTAAACRRCCAAYTRCYGCTKTGAATGWKCWGGRNAAAGNATAAAASCCCTGAGAAAYTCRTTTCTCAGGGSTTTATGYGTTTCTNGGTTCTGGCTGTKYTATTTCTGAACGATYGCTTTGTCGGCTGGGTAGGTGATGCGGTAATGGTGTTTAATTTCCCACACCTCGCCTGCTGCCAGCGTTTTCCGCCACATCATCAGGCCTTCTTTGCCGTCCATGTCTTTCTCAGAAGCTGGCGTTGCRCCTCGCAGGGTTTGCACTTTAATATCTTCTTCACCAGAGACCGGAATACGGTCGAATATCTCKACCGTGGTTGGCTCACTGTGAAAATTGGTYACCGTTATTAGGAAMCGTTTACGCTCAACCTTGTCGCGGTTGATAAAGCCGCTTTCGCTCTCCTTATCCGGCAGTTCGATATGCGTGATTGAAACCGCCTGATCTTCGCCGTAGGGCAATTTCAACAAGGTATCATTTTCTAGCGCAGGCCAATTTCCACTGCCCACATATTGGCCGTCGCGGCTAAGTATTGCATTGAATGTTCTTGCAGGTTCAAAAGCCTTTAGTGTTGTGTCTACAAATAGGAATGCCCTTGCTCCCTGATAGGGTACTGAGCGTACAATTAAGGTAGCATCGGTTTGGCCGCTAACGATTTCCACAAGTTCTTTTTCACCCGTTGAAGTGACACTGGTGCGATCTTTTAGAGTATAAAGCCGATTGAACTGAGTGTTGGCCGCTGAAATCAACGAACTAGTCACGACAACTTCTTCAATATCAAACACTGGCGAAGCAGCTCTTTTATCTGCTTCATACCGGGAATTTGACGGCCTGTTTACGTAACCACGCCTTGCTTTCGGTTCAGCAAGCTTTAAAACCACACTCTCTTGATCCACATTCCCCAATTGCTCGCTTGGTTCATTATTTGAGAGCGCCAGCGTCACATTATCCCAGTTCTCGCCACTTTCCTGCGTGATCACGGCTGAGGTTTTCAAGGCCAGCGTTTTGGCTTCCGTTTGCAAATCAGCCGTTACATCCAGTGCCCAACTTGCATCTTCCACAAAATAGGAAAGCTCAAACGTAACCTCCCGCGCTACGTCATTTTGCGCAGTAATCTCAATTTTTGAATAATCCTCACGCTCTGGGCCGGTGGCCGCCTTCTCGCGCTTCAACACTTCGATTTTCTTATGCAGGGCCCGCCGGTCTTTCGATATTTTCTGAATATCAAGCAACAGGGCCGATGACTGATCTCCAACAAACGCAAGCGCGCGGTCCCAATCTGCAATCGCCAAGGCTGCAACGTCTTTCGATTTCCGGCTGCTGATCAACCCTCGCACAAAATCCAGCTGCAGCTCTTTGGCTTTAATCTGATCAGCCATTCCTGCGGCTTGCTCATGCAAGGCGTATATCTGCGCCTGCAGATCTGCCTGCGATGTCGAGGCTGGAATTTCGGTGTAACTGGTACCAAGCGACAGCCCCAGCACATGCACGCCGCCGCCTTTGAAGCTAACAGTTGGCCTACTACCATCGTCCAGATCAGATGTTAATTGATCAACGGTTATCGTATGCCGTCCTGCTGGCAATTGCACAGTAGCAATGCGCGTAACTGTTGCGCCCTCTCGGTACACCACAACCTTATCAATTGGTGCTTTCACCAAAAAGTCGTCAGCGGCGACCGTGACGGAGAAAAGAGCAGTCCCAGCCAGCAAACTGGCGCGCAAAATGTTTTTCATGAAAACCTCCGTATGAATTACTCCGCTTGGCACCAGATGCCAAAGCCTTGATCCCTTTGACCTTATACAGCAATTTTGTTCAAATCTAGCCGTAACCACAGACGGGCACGGTAACTGGCGAGAACCGCGCATGCTGCCTACTTCAGAGCGCGCACGCGCTTTTATCGGCGATACGGCCACGTATCTGAAGCCAAATACCCAAAGGCAAAATGCAGGAAAAGATGATATTCCGCCGCCTTTTACGGCCGGTCGCAAGCCACGCTTGCTATGCTTGAGGCTTCTCTTCGAACGCGCACGTATCACCGATACATACCTTGTTCCATATCAGCGCCCGAAGCCCAAAACCGATACCGACGCCGCCAAGGATAACACTGAATGCAATGGCTGCACTGTGCGAGCCACCAAACCAGCTTGAAAAAAGCGCTGCGCCGTTTGCAGGTTGGCCAGAGAAGGCATCAAACAGTATTTTCCCGCCGAGGAAGCTCGCAATCAGGCCCAAGATTTTCGCTCTGTTCATAGTCTTCCCTTGCTGTTTTGTTTTTCCGTTACTCCAATAGTCTCATCACGGGCCAAAGCCTTACAGAAAACTTGTGGCGCTCTAGCCATAACGTCGCTGCAGAAAATTCACCGCGTGGGCCGGGCGTTCTATCTCATTATGTGCGCACAGGCTTTTTTCCGGTSCTAGGTTGATAGCGGGGAAACTTGGTACTGCACAAAGGGGCAGGAAAAGATGACAAAGGGGATTTCTGCAATGACATGGGGCCTAACACTTTCACTTGGTGCTGCACTTTTTGCTGGCACACTGTTAACCAGCCCGCTGCAAGCGGCAGAGGATGCCAGCCACATAAACCCGCGCAGCTGGTACAGTGATTACCTGACAGTATCGCCAATGGTACTATCACCGGACGGCGAGCACGTGCTGTTGAATTTTGAGGGCACGCTGGTTGTTGTAGATGTAAAAACCGGTAAGCGGCATGATCTTAGCGCCTTTGCGCTTGACGCTTTCAAAGCCGACCGTGCCTACACTAACTGGATGCAAGGCGGCACCATCCGATTGGATTACCGGCTTGAAGACGGCTGGCATCAGGCCTCGGTTAACCCAAGTGATTTAACCTATGAAAAACTTGSGGACAGCAAAGTTGCCGTGCAAGTACAGATCGCGTCTGAAAGCTGCGAAAGCATCGGCGAACGTGTGGTAGGCGAAGTTTACGGCCTTCATTATTTGGACTGTGACGGCAACGCAARGCTGGTRCTRCGCAAYCGRATWTTARGCCTMGCRATTGCYGCWGACGGCMAACAGGCRGCRTGGACAMKMGGCAACSCTGAAGGCGGWTTTGACCTGCATGTATTTGATGCCGCATCCGGCGAAACCAAAATGGTCGCCGCGGGGCTTGACGGTGCCTACGCCAAAACCAACATCGCCTTCTCGCCCGACGGCTCAGCCGTTTATATGAGCCTAGCCACAAGTGGCCTGGTTGATCTGGCATCTCGCGAGGCACCCCAAGCCGCTAACCGCTGGCTGAAAATATTCCGCCTAAATCTGGCAACAAGCGCAAAACAGATGATTTTCGAAGTTCCGGGCCAAGATGTAACGTTACTCGGTGTGTCCGGCGATAGGCTGCATTACCAGCACACTGAGGCCAACATGAAAGTAGCTGTTATGCCGTTTGCGGGCGGCACTGCACAAAACGTAAGCGATAGCCATACTACCAGCTTCCCCTTCTGGCACCCCAGCGGCACGCGCCTTTCGGTTACCTACGGTGACTGGCGGATTTCAGATTGGGTGATGAACTGGGATCTCGGCAGCTACACGATCGACACAAGCGGCAAGCCCACTGGCCCGCTCGCACCCGAGGTAACAGGCCATCACGAAGATTACGGCCTAACATGGTCCCCTGACGGCAAATGGATGGCGTATCATTCGCACCGCTCAGACAAACCTGTTGCCAGTTACGGCAGCGAAGGCTCGTCGGACGACATCTGGCTGCAGCCAGCCACCGGCGGCAAGGAGATCCGCCTAACGGCACAAGGGTTCGAGACCGTACAGCCAGACTGGGCCCCTGACAGCAAACGGTTGGTTTACGCCACCATGAACGAGACCTATAAGCCCTATATCATCACCATCAACGGCGACAGCGGCGAGCCAGCTTCGGTTGACGAACTTGTGGTGAAAGGTATGGAGAAAACGGCATTTCTTTCAGCGTCCTGGTCGCAAAGCAAAGCCGAGATCGCGCTGGAAGAAAAAGGAGAAGGCCGCGAACGCAAGCTATGGCTGGTGAATGAAGATGGCAGCAACCCGCGCCTGTTGGCCACCTACAAGATGTTGACCGAGCTAGCGGGAACTGATTTCACACCGGACGGAAAATGGGTGCTGTATAGCGCTCTAAAAGACGGCCACCACCAGCTGTTTCGTGCGGCAACCGACGGCAGCGGTTCGGTCCAGATAACCTCCGACGACAAAGACCACCTAGCCCCGCAAGTATCGCCAGACGGCGCGTGGATTGCCTCAATCAATTACAAGCACAACCGAGCCTTCGGGAGCCTTACGCTGGCGAAATGACGCGGTGATTGAGAGCGGAGCCTGTGGACATGCGGCCAATCAGCGCATTGCGCCAAGCCTTCACAGCCAATAGGCTACAGGAATGGGGACACTTCTGTTATTGGTCTGGGTATATATCCACCTGATGTTAATTTCATCGGTAGGCGTGATATTTTTCGACGTATTTATGCTGGTCAGTCGGATGGCGGTCAGAGCACGCACCTTATTCTTTTCGGAGGTTTATAAGAATATTCATGCGCTTTCAGGCGGTGCTGCTTCTTTATTCGGTATATAGCGTTCTTCTTTAACCGTCGAGATCGCAAGCTCTCTTGCGCGTTCAACCCCGCACAAAAGATGTCAGGGAACACCCCCAAGCGCGCTACGGCGTTGCTGTTATGACAACAATTTCGGGTGGCCGATTAAAACGGATAGGAAAAATACTTGTGCCCACGCCTGCGGTTACGAAARGCGGCCCATTCTCCAGAACACTCCACCCGTAAGCCCATGCTTTTGGCCCCCGAATGGGCAGAACCAACGCGCCCACCACTGGCAAATTTACTTGTCCGCCGTGGGTATGTCCAGCCAACATCAAATCAACTTTCTCGAAGCTTGGCATAGCCAGATACGCATCCGGACTATGRGTRATGACAACACGCGCGGCACCGGCTTCACGCGGAAAGCGTTTCATCACYGCCACAACATCTGGCCTTTTAGTGCTTTCATCAGCAAGGCCAATCAGGTTWATRGMCGCGCCGTGCCAATCAATCCTTGCCTGCGCATTCTCTATCACCGCAATGCCATTTGCCGTCATCGCAGCGATCATGCCGGGTCCGTCTTCCCACCAGTCATGATTTCCCAGAACTGTAAACACGCCTTTTGGCGCGTTTATTTTTCCAAGTATTGGGGCAAAAGTTTCCGGCGYATGGTATGTACCGCCCAGCACATCTGTAATCAGAAAATCGCCCATGAAGAGGACAATATCCGGCTGCTGCTCATTAATTTTTTCGACCAGCATTTCAATTTTATCTAGCCCCCAATACGGCGACCCAACATGCACATCGCTGACAGCAACAATCTTCAGKGGCGGCGTTCCCTTTGGCCACGCCTCAAACGTTACTTGTTGGTGTTTTACCGTTAGGCTTGCAGGCTCAAGCCAAAGGGCCCAAAGCAGTAAGGCGCCCAATCCGCCGCCCAACAACAACAATTTTTTCCGCATTTCGTGCCTTACTATTTTACTAAGCGACAATGTCTAGTGCCATCAGCGCAAAACAAACTGCCCAACGACTGTGGTAAAGAAAAGGCAGCCCCATCTATGCGGAAGCTGCCTATACTTTAGCCTTTCAGTCCATTCGCACATCGCAAATGTGAGCGCTTTATAAGTCACCCGTTAGGTGTTTGATGACGCCCGAGAAATCAACCCCACCGTGGCCCGCCTGGTCCATTGCAGTATAGATATCGCGGCTCATCGCGCCGAGCGGGGTGTTGGCACCTGTACTTTTTGCAGCGTCCATTGCAATACCTAGGTCCTTAAGCATCAAGGCCGTTGCAAAACCGGGGTTATAATCATTGTTGGACGGCGCTGTTGGCACTGTTCCCGGCGCAGGGCTGTAGGTTGTCAGAGACCAACACTGGCCGGACGCATTGGAAGCCACATCGAAGAAGACCTGATCATCAAGCCCGAGCGAGCGGCCGAGGTTGAAGGCTTCCGACACGCCTATCATTGAAATGGCCAGCAGCATATTGTTGCAGGCCTTAGCCGCCTGGCCGTTACCGCTTTTGCCGCAATGAACGATTTTACCTGCCATTGGCTCAAGCGACACTTTCGCGCGGCCGAACGCCTCCGCTGTGCCGCCAACCATAAAGGCAAGCGTGCCAGCTGCAGCACCGCCAACGCCGCCAGATTCGGGCG
>JAESRJ010000046.1 GCA_016764715.1 Kordiimonadaceae bacterium
CGCGCGCTGGTTCCCATGGCGGAATATGCCCAAAAAAACGATAGTTTCAAAAAATTCTGTTGCATTCAAAGCCCAGCCTTGCTTTTGTCCCTGCCTTATAAGGGCGCTTACCAAACCTGTGGCCAGTGCCACCAGCGACACTATGACGGGGACACCATGACGGACAAATTTGTATTAACGCTCTCCTGCCCCGACCGGGCTGGGCTTGTGGCTGAAGTATCCGGCATGCTCGCGAGCGCAGGCTGCAATATTACATCCAGCGACCAATATAGTGACGAAACGCAAAACGGCGACGGCGAGAACTGTTTTTTCATGCGCATCGCTTTCAGCCTTGCAGCAGCAACGGGCAACGAACAGAAACTTAAGACCGCAATCTCCCCTCTAGCCAAGAAATTCAGCATGGAGTGGACGCTAAATAACTGCGACAAACCCCAGCGCGTTTTGCTGATGGTCTCAAAATTTGATCACTGCCTGATGGATATACTCTACCGGCGCGCACGCGGCGCTCTGTTCATGGATGTGCCTGCCGTTATTTCCAACCACAGCGATGCCTACCGGCTAACCGCGTCCTACGATGTGCCGTTTCACCACTGGCCTGTCACAAAAGATGCCAAGGCCGCGCAAGAAGCAAAACTGTTGACGTTTATCGAGGAGGAGCGAATAGACCTGATCGTACTCGCCCGCTATATGCAGGTACTTAGCCAAGACATATGCGAGAAACTATCCGGCAAAATCATCAATATTCACCACAGCTTCCTGCCAAGCTTCAAGGGTGCCGCGCCGTACAAGCAGGCCTTCACCAAGGGCGTGAAGCTAATAGGTGCAACGGCGCACTACGTAACAGCGGATCTGGACGAAGGCCCTATCATCGAGCAAAACGTCGCTCGAGTGAACCACGCCATGAGCTCAAACGACCTCGTCACCGCCGGCCGCGATGTAGAGCGTGTAACCCTCGCCGAAGCCCTAAAACTGCACCTCGAGCACCGCGTGTTAATCAACGGCCAAAAAACCGTGGTTTTTAAGCGATAACGCATACTGGCAGCCCCTCCCTAAAACTGAAAACCCCCTGGCGTTTACGGGGCAAAGCAGAAATCAATGCCAGCAATATTCCTACCCGCTAGAAATGTAATAATATACTATATACAGGGTTGCCCCCCACGGGGCTTTGGCTAGAATGGGCAGTATATTTTACGGAAGCGGGGATACAAAATTGACACAAATTGCCAAAGCACTCATTGCAGTTTTCATCTTAACGGCCAGCACCATGGCCGCAGACGATGTAACAAAGGTAACGCACCAAAAAATCAGTGACACTTTTTATGTCTTTGACACGCCCCGAGGCCAAGGTGCCAATGTGGGGCTGGTCATTGGTCAGGATAAATTGCTGATCATCGATCCCGGGACCCGGGACCTGCCCAACCACCAAGCCCTTGCAAAGGCAATCAGGGAGGTTTCCGATAAACCTTTCGGTTATGTGGTGAACACCCACCACCATTCAGATCATAATGGAGGCAATGCCTTTTTCGCTGAGCAAGGCGCGACTATTATTGTGCAGGAAAACATCAAATATCTTGATCAAAACAGCGCCCGTTACAAGGCCACTTACCAACAGATTTTTTTCGCTGATAAATTAACTATTCGTCTTGGCACTGAGGAAGTTCAACTTTTTAGCGCRATGTCCCATACGGGAAATGAYTTACTTGTCTACCTACCCCAMAGCAATGCCCTGTTTACGGGGGATAATCACGCCACCAGCTGGGGTCCTAACCTTGGTTTTGGCGGTGCAAAAGGCCAGAACGCCGTGATGGATTTAGCCATAGCACTCAGCGATCCCGAAACAACGATTGTACCAGGGCATGGCTATATTACCGATCAGGCGCATCTCAAAGGCTATAAAGACCGTACCGAAAAATGGGTAGACCGCGTCATGGCGCTGCATGCCGAAGGCAAAACGGCAGAAGAAATCACGGAAGACAAACTATCCACCGACATACTACGCACTTTTAACGGCGACAAGGCCACAGGATTGATGCGCAAAGACCGGCTTGCCCGACGTATACGCTTTGTTATCGCGACAGAAAATGCTGTGAATAGCCGGAGCTCTACCCTCGTTCTCGAAAAATATACCGGGGACTACCACACAGAAGACGGCTCAGTTATTGAGATCAAAATCCGTAAGGGCAAGCTGTTCGCAATGGAGCAAGGAGCCTACATCACCCAGCTTTTTCCGATCTCGGAAACCACCTTCAATACATACGCGTATAGCGGCTCAACACGCACCTATGAATTCAGCCTGACAGCAGACGGCAAAGCCACAAGCGTTGCATATAAAGGGACAGGCGAAACAAAGTCGGGCACGAAGCGGTGATCAAACTCCTTTCTATCAGGAAATAACACTCGGTTCGCTTGTGTTGAAAAKTTTTCAAAGCACTGCCCGCTGATTACAAGTCAAAAACAGTAGTTTTTAAGGGCTAACTAACCCCGCCACATAAACCACAGACACTACGACAATAACCATCACAGGATTCGGTGCTATGGCCTTTTTGGTATCTCCGTTTTCATCTTCAACTGCGTCTAGGTATTTCAGCACTAAAAAGCTATTGCCAAAAAAGCCAAAGTAAAACGCGATTGGCATCGCAATCAACCAACTGGGGATGCTGAAAGGCAGGAAATAGGCCTCAACTATGCTAAGGATAAACAGCACACCCAGAACGAGCCAACCAACAGCAAGATTACGGTAAACGCACCAAAGTGGCCCGAACAAAAAGGCGGCCCAATTCCAGACCATTTGGCCGCCAAGCCCGTCACGGGTTTCYACCRCGYCRATATCACAGTCRCTAACRCCAGCRCSTTCAGMCATCATCATRAACWTGCGTCTRTATCYCWKRAACTGSCCCCGAAAWGTATCGGCGAATTCCCTGCTATGAAAAAGCTCTGCTGTTTTCATTGTCGCCCCCGGTATACTCTCACACTAACTACATCTAACCGATATTTTCAGGCTCATCGGTCTCGAACCGTTTGGCGAAACACAACGCCTGCACCGCGTCCATTGCTGCAGTGATTGCGTCTTTATCGGCGCTGCGCACCACAATTTTGGCGCCGCCACTTCCGGCCAGGTAAAACGGGTAGCTACCGATTGCGGTAGCAGGGTGGTTTTCCTGGATGATACCGAGCTCACCCGCAATTTTACTTTCTGGCGCATGCACGGTTAAGGACTGGGTCCATACTTTGCGCCCTACGCGCAGATGGGGCCGCACGCCTTCCAGCATTGCCTGCATAATCTTCGGCACACCCGCGAGCACAAACACGTTCTCCACTTTGAAGCCCGGCGCGATGGAGATTGGGTTATCGATCAGCTCGCCGCCCTCCGGCACCCGTGCCATGCGCTGGCGGGCTTCGGTGAAGCCGCCTTCAGGATAATGCTTGGCCAACATGGCCATCGCCTCCGGATGCTTTACAGCCTTTACACCGAAAGCTGCCGCKATGCTTTCTGCCGTAATATCATCATGCGTTGGGCCAATGCCGCCGGTGGTGAAAACATAGTCATACTTGGCTCGCAATGTGTTTACTGCTGCCACGATCTCGTCTGTCACATCCGGTACCACCCGAACCTCTGAAAGCTGAATACCGTTTTCGTTCAACCAGTTGGCYARATAAGAYAARTTYACATCCTGCGTACGTCCCGAAAGAATTTCGTCGCCGATGATCACTAAGCTGGCATTCACATTTTCAGCCATATTGTCTTCCCTTTTCCCGCACATAGGTTAGGGTCCAGACCCTAGGTCGCACCCTAAACACCAGCGGGCTTTTAGTATAGACCAACACAGCGAATTATTTGGCGTCCGCGCAGCTAGGCGCGAGCCATAAAGAAGAGGATCCCATCCATGAAAACCCGTGCAGCAGTCGCCTTCGGTGCAGGCAAACCTTTATCCATCGAAGAAGTTGATCTGGAAGGCCCGCAGGCTGGCGAAGTATTGGTGGAAATCAAAGCCACAGGCGTTTGCCACACCGATGCGTTCACACTGTCGGGCGATGACCCAGAAGGGGCTTTCCCTGCGATCCTCGGCCATGAAGGCGCCGGCATTGTGCTTGAAGTTGGCGAGGGCGTTAAAAGCCTGAAGGCCGGTGATCATGTGATCCCGCTTTATACGCCTGAGTGCCGCGAGTGCGAGTACTGCCTAAACCCGAAAACCAACCTCTGCCAATGCATTCGCGAAACACAGGGCAAGGGCTTGATGCCGAACGGCACTAGCCGTTTCTCAATTGATGGCACCCCGATCCTGCACTATATGGGCTGCTCCACCTTTGCAAACCACACAGTGCTGCCTGAAATTGCGCTTGCCAAAGTACGCAAAGACGCTCCGTTCGACAAAATCTGTTACATCGGCTGCGGCGTCACCACCGGCGTAGGCGCTGTGGCATTTGACGCCAAGGTAGAGCCCGGCTCAAACGTTGTGGTGTTTGGCCTCGGCGGCATTGGCCTCAATGTTATTCAGGGCGCGCGCATGGTTGGTGCAGACAAGATCATCGGTGTTGATATCAACAATGCCCGCATTGATATCGCCAAAAAATTCGGCATGACAGACTTCATCAACCCGAATGAGACCGACCTGATGGAAGCCATCATGGACCTAACAAACGGCGGCGCTGATTACAGTTTCGAGTGTATCGGTAATGTCGACACCATGCGCCAAGCACTTGAATGCTGTCACAAGGGCTGGGGCGAAAGCATCATCATTGGTGTTGCGGGCGCAGGCAAAGAAATCTCCACCCGCCCGTTTCAACTGGTGACAGGCCGGGTATGGCGCGGCAGTGCCTTTGGCGGCGCGCGCGGCCGTACAGATGTGCCTAAAATCGTCGATTGGTACATGGACGGCAAGATCAACATCGACGAACTGATCACCCACAAAATGCCGCTCGACGACATCAACAAAGCCTTCGACCTGATGCATTCAGGCGAAAGCATCCGCAGCGTCGTGGAATACTGATGACGCGGATATCGACTTCCACCGTTATATTTCTATCGCTAAGCGTGATTACATGCGACGCCTGCTACGGCGGTGACGAACTAGCGGCACCAGCCTCAACAGTTAATAGCTTTATAATGAACTACGCTGCGTCACCAAACGACCCATTCGGCAAGACTTACAATATTGTTTGGGTTCATGACACAAGCGTTAAAGATAGTAAAATTCCTGAAGTTTACAAACTAKTGGAAAAGCATAATTTTTTTGCATTTCCTTCAAACCTTAAGCCTGACGCAGGCGACCTCGTGTGCCCCACTTACGAACTTCACAGTGGTGATCTGTATATTTCGATCCAATACAAAGATCGGTCCCATGAGGTTAGCTGGGATTTAGGGTGTTCAGGGTTCAAAAACGAACAAAAGCTCCTTAAGATCTTTAAGGGCCTTAAAAAGAAATTCGACAATGACTAGAAGGCGTTGTTAATGAAAACCATCAGTAGAACAGCAAGCTTTGACGGCGAACAGGGGTATTTTGAGCACCAGAGCGCGGTGCTTAGCTGTACTATGCGGTTTTCTGTTTTTGTCCCGCCTCAAGCAAAGGACGGCAACTGCCCTGCCCTTTGGTATCTCTCGGGTCTCACCTGTACTGAGGACAACGCCACCGTAAAGGCAGGCTTCCAGCGCGTGGCGGCAGAGCTTGGCATGATCATCATCTGCCCGGACACCAGCCCGCGCGGGGATGATGTGCCGGATGATGAGGCCTATGATTTTGGCAAAGGGGCGGGTTTTTATCTGAATGCTACTGAGGCCCCGTGGAAGGCCCATTTCCGCATGTATGACTATATCACTGAGGAACTGCAGGCACTGGTCGCGAGCGAGTTCCCTATTGATACGGCGCGCCAAGGCATTTCCGGGCATTCTATGGGCGGGCACGGCGCGCTGACCATCTGGGCCAAGAACCGCGACATGTATAAAAGTGTCTCCGCCTTTGCCCCGATAGTATCGCCGATAAACTGCCCGTGGGGCGAAAAGGCTCTTTCCGGTTATCTGGGCACGGACAAGACCACATGGCAGGACTATGACGCCTGTGCGCTTATCGAAAAGCACGGCGCAAGCGACGTTGAAATACTCGTGGATCAGGGCCTTGCCGATCCTTTTTTGGAAAAGGAACTCAAACCCGAGCTTTTAGAAGCAGCCTGCACAGCCGCAGGCCAGAAATTAACCCTTCGCCGCCACAAAGGCTACGATCACAGCTATTTCTTCATCAGCAGCTTCATCGRGGATCACCTGCGCCACCACGCGCAGCAATTAGGATAAGTCACAATGCCCCATCTCATTCGGATCTTTGCAGTTACGCTCGTCGCCCTGATCTTCCTCGGCAGCCCAGTGGCGCTGCAAGCCCACGAAGACCCGGAACAGGCAGGCTATATTGARGTCAARGGCGGYAARATYTGGTACCGCATGAACGGSATGGAGCATCTCGGYAAAAAAGCTGCGCTCATCGTTTTACACGGCGGCCCTGGCGGCACTCACCGCAGCAATATGCCGCTGGTTGAGCTTGCCAAYGAGCGCCCGGTGATCCTTTACGACCAGTTGGATACAGGCAACTCAACGCGTATAGGCGATCAAAAAAATTGGACCGTAGAACGGTTTGTCTCTGAAATTGACGCGATCCGCGCGGCGCTTGGCCTTAAAGAAGTGATCATCCTTGGCCACAGCTGGGGCGGCAGTTTGGCGGCGGAATACGCAGTTCGGCACCCAGAAGGCCTTAAAGCCGTTATCCTCTCAAGTCCGCWGATCAATACCCAGCGATGGCTCGAGGACGCCGACATATGGCGCCAGCAGTTGCCTGCAAAAACCGAAGCAACACTGCGCCGTCACGAAGCTGCTGGCACCACAAACTCCGCCGAGTACCGCGCCGCAGAACGCGTATTTCTCGCGCGGCACATGTGCCGTCTATCACCCTGCCCTGGCGCTGAGTTCCGTGCAGGCGGCCCCAATTGGAACCCTGTCCTATATGAATATATGTGGGGCCCAACCGAATTTCACGCCACCGGCACGCTCAGAGGCTATGACGTAAGCAAAAGGTTGCCAACAATCGAAGTTCCTGCGCTGATGATCTGCGGGGAATTTGACGAAGCAGCGCCTAGGTCCTGCGCTGAATACGGCGCCATGATCAAAAGCAGCGAAACCTTTATCATTCCCAATGCCGGGCACGCCACCATGGCGGAAAACAAACCGCTTTACCTAAAAACCGTTAGGAACTTCATCCGTAAAATTGGCCTGTAATCGGCCTGCGATCGGCCTGTGACCAGCCTGTGAGCGGCTAACACTTGGGCTTTTACTATTAGGATTTAAGCCCCCCAAACCATGTGAACAAAGCTGGCATTGCGCACCAAGTATTACACAAGGTTTGCCTTTACCTCCKGCAGGGCTGCAAYCGCSACTGTTCTGCACTAGCGACTATGTAAARGCTCCGGTGCCCCCGCCGAGAGACGCCCTGAAGCTTGAAACAACCTGACGCTTAAGACAGCCAGCTGCTACAAGGCTGCCAGCCCCTTAAGCATTGCTCCCTCGCTATTCATACGCCCGAGAAAAACCGTTGCACCAAAAATTAGGCATTCCTTACCGCCTTTGTCGCAGACGGGCATATAGATGGTCTCCGTTACTTCATGTTCACAGTCATTGCTACCCAAATGAAAGCGGAAGCTGTTGGGGCTGCGCTCCTCAAGTGCTTGTCGCATGTATTTCACCCGCCACCGGGCCTTAGCCATGCGCGCATCGCTGAACGCCAACCCCGTTGGATCAAGGCCAATAAGCCCAACAAGCGAGGTACCGCACAGCCGGACGACAAAATCCTCGCCGCCTCCCATWGCCTCGGTCACGAAYAAATGGTCGAGATACGCGCGCATTTCTTGCGGCTTGAAATCGGCTCTAGCTGGCAGGGTATCGCCCTTACATTTATCAATCCATAAATCGAGCAAACTACATGTCTCGGGCGTGTCGGGGAAAAGCAGTTCCGATACCTTCGCGCCGTCAAGACCAACAGAATGGAGCTCATACCTCGAAATCATGAGCTTTCCTCCCTTTAATTCGGCCAGCACCGAGCGCAAATCATACACGAAAGTCACTCTAAAGGCGAGCGTTCACATGGWCWTNARKTNTAMTYGRAMYCAWSWWWRTCARNGCSTGTWAWMKKMWWNNCTTSNAWMTCTAATYGRSWTMARRGKMWTMGCYYSYGRTATANGGCCATTTTCATCATATTTCCCAATGACAACGGACACCCCAAGGATCATCATTTTTACACCGTCAGACGACGTCATCGGCGCCATTAAATTCTCGGTAACAGCAAGCGGCGCCCCCAAAGGGCCCAACCTAAAGTGCAGAACCGAAGGCTTATCGCGGGCAAGCACTTTTCTAAAAATCGGCAATCGCCACGCGCCCGGCTGCATTTCCGGGTCACTCCATTTCACGCCGGTGTATTCGGTGTCGAACATGCCTGAGACACCAGTTCCGACAAGGCGGATGTAAAAATCTTCACCGCCGTTTATCGCCTCGAACATATAAAGCGACGACATAACATCTTTGAGATCAAGCAAGCTAAAACTGGACCGACAGGGAACACCCGACCCATCATGTTTGGAAAGCCATAACGCCAGAAGCTTTTTTCCCTGCGTTGAAATTGGCTCGGCAGGTTCAGAGAGCAATTCCCCCTCAAGGCCAACAGGGCTTGAATAAATACTGGCAACCATGGAAATCCAATTGCTCCTGAAATCAATCGACCCCCCACCGACTATATCCGCGGGTTCTTGCAAAATTGTAAAGAACCGTCGAGCGAAAAAATATTCTACAAAGGTGAGGTGYTATTTTTCGACAAAGTCGCCGTTGCCGTTATAGGTACCGACAATAACGGAAAGACCAAGGAGCAAAATATCTCCTGTTTTTTTGTCACTGACTGGCAAAATGATGTTTTCGGTCATGAGGCGCGGGGCTTCTATAGCGCCCAGCTTAAATCGGAAAATCACAGGCCGCTGTGTTTCAGCGACTTTGCCGTACATAGGCAACCGCCACTGCGCGCCCTTCATCGACGCATCGCTGTATTTACGCCCGGTAAAATCGACACCGAACATCGCCACAAGTGCCGTCCCCGTTAAACGAATAAGATAATCTCTGCCTTCGTCAATTGGTTCGATAATATAGATCCGGTCGAGGTAGCTTTTCATTTCCATAGGGGTGAAACTGGTCCGGCACGGCAATTCACTGCCATCAGATTTTGAAGCCCACAAATCAAACAGGGCCTGTGTTTCTTCCGTCTCGGGGGCATCGCATTCGTATGCAGCCTGGCCTTCAAGGCTGATGGGCTCTAATTCTTGGGTGGAAAGCATGGCGGTCGGTCAATTCCTTTGTTACTCAGCAAAAGTAACAGAGAAACCTTGTACAAATGTAAATGTACTAAAGCTAATTCATGAAAAGGGGCGGCAACTGCCTGTAATGGTAGGAAAACCCAACCATTACTGCAATCGCCGCCCCGAATAGGCACTCTAGTTAAGGGATCTAGGCCCCAAAAACCCGTTTGAAAATCGTATCAACATGCTTGGTGTGATAATCGATGTTGAACAGTTCTTCCAGCTCAACACCAGAGATTTTTGACGTCACAGTTTCGTCTGCTTTCAGAAGGTCCAGCAACTGCAGTTCGCCGCGGCTGTCCCAAACCTTCATGGAATGTTCCTGCACAAGTCGGTAGGCATCCTCGCGGCTTACGCCTGCTTGGGTCAATTCCAGAAGGACACGTTGGCTGTTTGGCAGGCCGCCCGTTTTGTTCATATTATCGAGCATGTTTTCCGGGTAAACCAGCAGCTTGTCCATCACACTGGTAAGGCGCGCAAGGCTGAAATCAAGGGCCACAGTGGCATCTGGGCCGATATAGCGCTCAACAGACGAATGCGAAATATCGCGCTCATGCCACAGCGCCACGTTTTCCATGGCAGGGATACACATGGCGCGAATATAGCGTGCCTGCCCTGTCAAATTCTCGGTAAGAATAGGGTTCTTTTTGTGCGGCATCGCACTTGAACCTTTTTGACCCTTGGAGAAATACTCCTGAGCTTCCAAAACTTCGGTACGCTGCAAATGGCGAACTTCAACAGAAAGCCGCTCAATACAGCTGGCAACGATGGCCAGCACTGCAAAATACATAGCATGGCGATCCCGCGGAATAACCTGCGTTGAAATAGGCTCAACCGTTAGGCCCATTTTCTCCGCCACATGCTCTTCCACAAACGGGTCGATATTGGCAAATGTGCCTACAGCGCCAGAGATTGCACAAGTGGCCACTTCCGCCCGTGCGTCTTTCATGCGCTTCAAGCAACGGTCAAATTCCGCATAGGCTTGCGCCATTTTGAGGCCAAAAGTTATGGGTTCAGCGTGAATGCCGTGGCTGCGACCAATGCAAACCGTGTATTTATGCTCGTCAGCACGGCGTTTCAGAACCACGAGCAACTTCTCAAGGTCTTCGATAATGATATCAGCGGCCTGCATCAACTGGACAGACAAGCAGGTATCAAGCACGTCAGAGGAGGTCATGCCCTGGTGCACAAAGCGCGCTTCGTCGCCAACATGTTCGGCCAAATTGGTCAGGAACGCGATCACATCGTGCTTCACTTCGCGYTCAATCTCGTCAATGCGGTCAATTTCCCACTTACCGCGCKCCCAYACAGCTTTTGCWGCWGACTYTGGGATACGGCCGAGTTTTGCATTCGCATCGCAAGCGTGTGCTTCAATCTCGAACCAGATACGGAAACGGTTTTCAGCTTCCCAAATATCGGTCATTGGTTTGCGAGAATAACGAGGGATCATGGGTGGGCTCCACGGTTAAGAAAAAAGCGATGGTTCTTGTCGCCCTGCTACCAGATACCAGCCCTGCCCGCAAGTTATGGTTAAGCCCAAATGGCACGGGAAAGACTTTCAGCCATAAAAGCCCCATAAACCGCTACCGCTAGGATTTATGAGCTGCTATGCATGGTGCTCCCGCATACAGCTTGAGGCGCCATAAAGGGCGCCCCNAAGAAACCAACCCTTAGCCAATCAAATGAAACTGGCTATCCATGCCTKCATTGCGGGTATTAACAAGGGCCTGATACTCCGGCGAATTATACCATTTGTTCGCGGCGTCTTTATCTGCAAATTTGATGATGGCTTTCATAGCATAAGGCTTACCACCGTTCAGCACATCAGGCTCGCCTTTGGCTAAAAACTCCCCGCCGTACGCCGCAACGGTGGGGCCAGCTGCTTCGGCATATTCTTTCAGTTTTTCACCGTTCTTTGGGGTGAGATCAACAACAACAAATGCACTCATGATTTTTCCTTTGGTTTGTCTCTGTTTGTTTGGTTGAACCCAGAGATAATGTCTGTAATAAACTAAACAATGGTTTTATTTTTAACGCAGTGTTTAATATTATGGACTACATAAAGCTGCTGCCAAGCCTTGTTGTTTTCACGGAAATAGCAGACCGTGGTTCTTTCACTGCCGCTGCAAAACATMTCGGYCTYAGCAAATCYGCSRTYAGYCAGCAYCTYACMMGGCTCGARGCRCAGGTCGGCGCGCAACTGCTGTCTAGAAACACKCGCGGCATGTCGCTAACCGCCCTTGGCGAAAAACTCTATACGCGCGGYGAAATGATGCGGGATCAGGCTGAGCTTGCTTTCCAAGAGCTTGCAAGCGCAGAAGACATGCCTTCTGGTTCGTTTTCTTTCACCATCCCGCATTCGCTAGAAAAAGATTTTGCCGTCCCCGCTGTGGCCCAACTGTGTGAAGAGTTCCCCAATCTGGAGCCGCATATGGTTGTGACCGACAGCGCGCTTGATATCATTCAGAACAAACTCGATGTAGCGATTTTCGTTGGTGACCCACCAGACAGCGCCTACCGGGCTTTGCCGCTCGGCAGTTTAACGGAACGTTTTTACGCATCCCCCGGTTACTTGCAACAGCATGGCCCCCTAAAAGACCCGAGCGTACTCACAGACCACCGCTGGATCAAAGCCCAGTGGCAACAGCCCCCCATTTCATACAGCGGGCGCAAATCACCCGATAGAGTATTAGATGTTCATGTGACAGTATCTGCCAGCAGCAACAGCCTTTCGGGCGTTACAGAGATGGCCTGCAAAAACATGGGCGTTGTTTTTGTCCCTGAAATCAGCGTCGCGCACGAGATTGAAGCAGGCCGCCTACAGCATATTCTCAAAGACTATTACGGCCAGAAATGGCCCGTGCACTTCCTGCATCCCTTCCAAGGGGAACGCCCGCGACACATCACCCGCTTTTACGAACTGATGAAAAGACTATTCGCCCGTAGCGACAGCAGTTAAGAAACTGCCTAACTAGGTTAGCCCGCAGCGTAGCGGCTGAAACATATCTGCAAAGCATTCTGATAGCCGGGCTGCAGRTCASWRATTTCYTTCACCCCSTCAGGRTCAAGAAACTGCCCCCAGACATGCTCGTCTGACAGCGTGAACTTCACATCTTCGGCCTTTTCAGCCAGTTGCGTTTCGAAAACCAAAACCAGGCGCGGCCCGAGCACTGGGTGGTGTTTCACCCATGAGGCAACAAATTCGAAGCCGTCCGCCTCAATGCCCACCTCTTCTTGAAGCTCCCGCTCTAGCGCTTCAAACAGATCTTCGCCTTGCTCCACTTTGCCGCCCGGCAAATCAGGAATGCCTTTGTCTTTACGCAATACGAGGATTTTATTGTCGCGAGAGACCAGCACGACCTTTGCGGAAACCGGTAAATCATTCAGGCTATTTCGGATGGATTTAATCTGTCGCCAAATCAAGATACTGCTCCAGTTTTTGAGGTAGACTGGTGAACGTTAAAGGAGACCAAGCTGCTTAAAGCTGGTCTGGCCGAATTTTCCGACAATGATATGGTCATGCACCTGAACATTCACTTTTCGGCACGTGTCCACAATCTCGCGGGTCATGGTGATATCCATYTGRCTAGGCGWMGGATCCCCTGAYGGGTGATTATGCACAAGWATWAKYGCGSKSGCATYWARYRCGAGCGCCCGCTTCAGAATTTCGCGCGGGTATACTGCCGTTTGGTCTACAGTGCCCTCGCTCAGCAACTCATC
>JAESRJ010000192.1 GCA_016764715.1 Kordiimonadaceae bacterium
ACCCCAGCCTCACTCCAAAATCCAAGCCTTTTGGATACCCCCCAACAAAGGCTTCCGGCATCACCACAAGCTGGGCCCCGCGCGAYGCYGCRTCRCTCACYARRTCAGCCAATTTCWCRAAGGTSGCGGCCTTGTCAAAMAGCGGRGTTCCWGCTTGCACYACWGCGCCAATAACYRTTGTCATAYTTTTYTCCCMAWTCMYRAGMCRYTARRTGTCRAATTWAGCTATAAASCAGSCYAYYCGYRTSRCCTAAAGCAATCGCCWTTKCTGAYATGACAATRTCGYGYAAASYRYWSKGCTRGCSTMGTTTMWTWSGKYRMGGSYMAMGCCGCTYAWTTKCTTTTARMGCWGCACRYCRTTMSCARCRYYGRAAACCSTYRAAATTCTGCGGTCTAAAACGCAAATAMSGCATTGACTCTCNGCCCNCATACCCGTATATTCCCGCCATTCGGCAGATGGAAAGTGATTYCCCCTGCCTGTTGTGCTTTGAAAAAAGTCAGCGGAAACCGCCCAAAGTGTGGGAACTACCTAGGGTTCAACTCCACCCGGTTTACTGCGGCACAAAAGAGAAGGAACAGAAATGTTCGCRATTGTTAAAACRGGCGGTAAGCAGTACCGCGTTACTGAAGGCGACGTTGTTAAAGTTGAGAAGCTTGACGGCGAAGTTGGCAAAAATATTTCTATTACAGAAGTGCTGATGGTCGGTGACGACAAAGGCCTAAAAACTGGTGAGCCGCTTGTTGAAGGCGCTTCGGTTACCTTTGAAGTTCTTGAGCAGAAAAAAGATAAGAAAGTCGTTATCTTTAAAAAGAAGCGTCGTCAGAACTATCGCCGTAAACGCGGCCACCGTCAGGAAATCACAGTATTGCGCGTGAAATCAATYGCTGCAACTGCTGCTAAGAAAGCCCCGGCGAAGAAGGCAGCTCCTGCTAAGGAAGCTCCAGCGAAAGAAGCTACTGCAAAGAAAGCTCCAGCTAAGAAGGCTCCGGCCAAAAAAGCTCCAGCNAAAAAAGCAGCTGCTAAGACAACCAAAAAAGCAACGGCATAGGCCCGCGGCGTTTAAAGTAGGAGATCACAAATGGCTCATAAAAAAGCAGGTGGTAGTACCAATAACGGCCGTGACAGTATCGGTCGCCGTTTAGGTGTTAAAAAATACGGCGGCGAGCATGTGCTTGCTGGCAACATCATCATTCGTCAACGCGGTACAAAAGTGTACCCAGGCGACAATGTTGGCATGGGCAAAGACCACACGCTCTATGCACTGATTGAAGGCCAGGTTAAGTTCAAGAAAACCAAAGGCAACAAAGCCTTCGTTTCTGTTATAAACTAAACCGGTAAAAATTTGGCCATTAGGCCACTAGGAAAGGCGGATCATTTTTGGTCCGCCTTTTTTTTACTGTCCAGGCTCACATTTTCCGGTAAGAAGCCAGTTCGTCCTATTGCAAGTCGCTTTTTTAATGCAGCCTCACTTTTGCACCGGTAAATACAAAAGCTGTAATGATCTGGCTAGCAAGGCACGAACCAAGAAAAAGCCGCGGCGCAGTAAACCCTACGCACCGCGGCTCTTTAGCGAGCTCTTTTAATCGATATCTTTTATCGGGCCGTAAATGCAGCAGGTATCGCCGTTATTTTCTCTAAAACAGCCACCGTGCAGGCCACCTGCAACAGTTTCTAACTCCTGATCTTCGATAAAAGTAGCTACTTGGCGCGCAAAAACGCGCTTTGTATCAGTGGTTTYCGTATCCATTTCAACTTCCTTTGTATGACATAATGATAGAACTGCCATGTTTGTTCAGGACGCAACAGTTCGGTTAATCGGCACAAATGGGTACCGAAGTGACAGGATGGTTGTGAAATAATGCAAAAGAACCGCCAGACTTCACGCAGCTCAACTAGCAATCAAACTACGGTCCACTRTTCGGCTTTCAGGTAAAGCACTATCCCCAACGCGCCTATCCCCCTGATTAACGGATAATGCAGACTATCAGTCAACTATTACTTTCATAATACACTAAGAAWGACGTNAAAAAAAGCTGCCGAATAGGCCAAGAAAGTCCATACACTACGCCAAGGACGGAGCGCCGCGACTAGTTGTCCAAACGCCCAACATAACGACAGCATGACCGGATAAAGGCGATCTACAAGATAACCTACGGCGCGCAATAACCGACGCGCCGTAGGCATAAAGCCGCTTGTTAATCGAGGTAAGCTAAGGCCCCAAAAGAACAAACAGTATCGCCGTCATATCGAGTGTCACAACCAAGTCCGTTGGGGGTTCCCCCGGCAACACTTGCAATCTCCCTGTCTTCAACAAGTGTTGCCACTTGGCGTGCAAAAACGCGCGTGTTCTCGTTACTTTTCGTATCCATATTAGTTTCCTTATGTTGCTTTAATGAGTGAACGGCTTTGTTTGTTCAGGACGCAGCTGTTCGGTTATTCGACACCTTCGTGGTACCAAATTCGTAAGCAGGTACGGGGATTGGGCAACGCAAAAGCACTCTCAAATGGGCTCCCGCAATCGAACCACAGCGTTACTATATGTTTTCTGGATAAAGCACCCCCTACGTGCCCATTGGCCTGATTAGCACTTAGCCTTAGCGAAAAAGCAACTAATAATTACATATTACATCTAATAATTGCTTTTTATGGCAAAACTTCAAAAAAATGGGTCGTAGCCATGGGTCAGCCAACACTTGCAAACCTCTTTTTGCACGCATCCCTGCAGTACGCATTTGAACGACGAAAAATAACTAATCCAACTGCCCTAGAAAAAATTGACTAAACCAACGAAACTGCGGGTTTCGCGGGCGCAAATGATCTGTTACAAGGCCGCATGAGATTTGTAGATCAGACACGTATTTATATACAAAGCGGTTCGGGCGGAAATGGTATCATTTCCTTCCGCCGTGAAGCATATGTTGAATTCGGCGGCCCTAACGGCGGCGACGGCGGCAGCGGTGGGGACATTGTTTTTGAAGCGGTTGAGGGCCTCAACACCCTTATCGATTTCCGCTACAAACGCCACCATAAGGCACGCAAGGGTCAGCACGGCATGGGCCGCGACATGACAGGGTCATCCGCGGAAGACCTGGTTTTAAAAGTTCCCGTGGGCACGCAGATCTATGATGAAGAACAGGAATTCCTCATCGCTGATCTCGCTGAAGAAGGCGATACAGTCACCCTGCTCAAGGGCGGCAATGGCGGTCTCGGCAATACCAATTTCAAAACCTCCACTAACCGCGCGCCGCGCCGCTGCACCCCTGGTGGTGATGCAGAGGAAATGTGGGTTGTGCTCCGGCTCAAACTAATTGCTGACGCAGGCCTGCTTGGTCTTCCAAATGCCGGTAAATCGACTTTCCTGAGTGTTGTTTCCGCAGCTACGCCGAAAATCGCAGATTACCCTTTCACCACAATTCACCCACAACTGGGTGTTGTTGGGTATAAATCCCACGAATTCGTTATGGCTGATATCCCAGGCTTGATCGAGGGCGCTAGCGAAGGCGTGGGCCTTGGCACACGGTTCCTAGGCCATGTTGAACGGTGTGGTATTTTGCTTCACCTTATCGACGGCACGCAGGACGATGTCGCTGGCGCGTACAAAACCATCACAGGCGAGYTGAACCAATATGGCGGCGAACTTGTTGGCAAGCCAATAGTCATCGGCCTCAATAAATGCGATTCGCTTACTGAAGAAGAAATTGCAGAGAAGAAAGCCATCCTAGAAGAAGTATCCGGCCAGCCAGTGATACCGCTTTCCGGCGTAAGCGGTTTCGGTGTGCCAGATGTTCTTGGTGCCCTCTGGGAAGTGATCAAAAAAGATCAGGCAGCCCGGMTTGCAGCAMGGCARGCAGAGAAAATTGACGAAGAAGACGAACCAACATCTGAAGGCTGGTCCCCAATTTAATCCATACTCTATTCAGGAAGCCCGATGACAGGCGCACTGCAAACATCCGCAATCACAGACGCTAAACGACTGGTTATAAAGATCGGGTCGTCGCTTCTGGTGAACGCAAAAGGATCTCTGCGTAGCGACTGGCTGGAAGGCCTTGCTGATGATATTGCCGCGCTAAACAAAGCTGGCACACAAGTGGTTCTGGTGTCCTCGGGTGCTATCGCGCTCGGCCGCGAAGCSCTCGGYTACAMAGRYCGYCCRTCGCGSCTYGAAGGTGCGCAAGCRGCKGCRTCYGTYGGSCAAATYCGSCTSGCSCAWGCCTAYCARDMAGTTYTYGRWMAWCATRRTNTCANSKKGNNGCCCARATCCTTCTTACTCTGGGCGATATGGAAGACAGGCCAAGGTATCTGAACGCGCGCAACACACTTGATGAGCTGCTGCAACGCCGCGCAATCCCTGTCATCAACGAAAATGATACCGTGGCCACTTCGGAAATCCGTTTTGGCGATAACGACCGACTTGCGGCGCGCGTGGCCCAGATGGTGGGCGCTGACACTCTCATTCTGCTCAGCGATATTGACGGCCTTTATAGTGCTGATCCGCGGACCAATACAGAAGCCAAGCTGATCACTACCGTGGAGACAATCACCACCGACATTGAGGCCATGGCCGGAACGSCGGCTCCGACGGGCGTAGGCTCTGGCGGAATGATCACCAAAATTGAGGCCGCAAAAATCGCTCTCGCTGGTGGTTGCTCGATGGCGATCATTAACGGTACACATACTAACCCTATCCGCAGAACACTGGACGGAGCGCCTTTCACCCTGTTCAAAGCAAACACATCACCGCTTGCCGTGCGAAAAAGCTGGATCCGCGGCTTGATGGCACCCAAAGGTGCCTTACATATTGATGAAGGCGCGGTTGCGGCGCTCGGCCGAGACGCCAGCCTTTTGCCAGCTGGCGTGTTGAAGGCAGACGGTAACTTCGAGCGCGGCGACCTTGTATCGTTTGTGAACCCAAACGGCGTTATAGTTGGGCAAGGAATTGTATCCTACAGTTTTGCAGACACTGCAAAACTGCAGGGAAAAAATATGCGRGATGCACGCTCCCTACTCGGCTATAGTGGCCGTTCGGCGCTGGTGCACCGCGACGACCTAGTTTTGTTTTAAGGATTAGCTACGTGATTGAGACAGCAAACATACCGGACCTGATGCAAACCATTGGAGATCGCGCTAAAAAAGCGTCAAAAGTCCTGTCTCATGCCCCGAGCAGTGTGAAAAACCTGGCCCTTGTCGCTGCAGCCGAAGCCCTACGTACTTCTAAAAAAGAGCTGATCGCAGCCAACAAAAAAGACATAGCTTTCGGCAAAGGTAAAAACCTTTCGAATGCAATGATTGACCGGCTGGTGCTTAACGACGAGCGTATCGATGCCATTGCACAGGCCTTGATCAATATTTCAGCGTTGCCTGATCCAGTTGGCGAGACCATGGCAGAATGGGACCGCCCTAATGGCCTGAAGATCTCCCGTGTACGGGTGCCTCTCGGCGTTATCGGCGTGATATATGAGAGCCGGCCAAATGTAACCGCCGACGCAGCGGCGCTATGTCTAAAAGCCGGCAACGCGGTCATCTTGCGCGGCGGCAGTGAAAGCCTACATTCCAATACGTTCATTCACAAATGCCTGATTTCGGGGTTTGCCGATCTCGGGCTGCCGGAGCATTCTGTGCAGCTGGTACCAACGCGTGACCGCGCAGCTGTGGGCGAAATGTTACGTATGTCTGATTACATTGACGTCATTATACCGCGCGGCGGCCGATCTCTGGTGGAGCGCATCCAAAACGAAAGCCGCGTCCCGGTTTTTGCTCACCTCGAAGGTATTTGCCATATCTATATAGATGGTAGTGCAGATCTTACGAAAGCGACGCGAATCGCCCTAAATGCGAAAATGCGGCGGACCGGCACTTGCGGGGCCGCGGAGACCATGCTTATCGACTGGAAAATGGAAAAACATGTGCCTGCTCTCATCAAGCCCCTTCTGGATGCCGGATGCGAAATTCGCGGTGACGAAACAGTCATGGCAGCGGACAGCCGCGTCGTGCCCGTATCCGATGAAGATTGGGATACAGAATATCTAGACGCCATTTTATCGGTGAAAATGGTGAAAGACGTCGCAGAAGCTGCTGCACATATTTCGGTCCATTCGTCGGGACATACCGAATCTATTATCGCYGAAGAYGATATYGCCGCCGAATTTTTCCTTGATGCTGTTGATAGCGCAATTGTGCTTCACAATGCCTCCACCCAGTTTGCTGACGGCGGGGAATTTGGTATGGGTGCAGAGATAGGAATTGCCACTGGACGTATCCACGCGCGCGGCCCCGTCGGGCTTGAGCAACTAACCACTTTCAAGTACCAAGTCCGTGGTGACGGCCAAATTCGGTCGTGACAGAGAGGCGCTGCATACGCTCGGCGCCCGAGTTTTCAAGCCTTAATCGGGGTCGAAAAATTGGCCTGTATGGCGGCAGCTTCAACCCCGCCCACGCTGGCCATCTGCATATCGCAAAGGAAGCGCTGAAACGGCTCAAGCTTGATGAAATCTGGTTTCTTGTCAGCCCCGGTAACCCACTGAAGGCGGCAGACGGCATGGCGCCCTTCGCTAGTCGTTTCAAAAGCCTGCAAGCCGTGATCGGAAACCGCCCTAACATGCGGGTTAGCGACATCGAAACCAGAATGGGAACTTGTTACACCGCTGACACAGTTCAGGCGCTGGTCAAGGCGCTGCCTTTTACACATTTCACATGGGTGATGGGTGCAGATAATTTTCCAGTTTTTGACCGCTGGTACAAATGGCGGGACGTTGCGGAAACCTTACCCATTGCGGTTTTCGACCGTGCCGAGTATGCTTTAAGCGGGTTTGCTAGCGAGCTAGCTAGGCGGTATGCAAGGTATCGCACATCACCAAAAAATTTCGGCACGGCCCGTGCCCCAACTTGGACCTTCGTGACAATACCGCGTCATCCTGGGTCCGCAACGAACATTCGCCGCCAGCAAGGTGAAAACTGGTTTGCGAAAAACGAAGGAAAGGACACCTAGTTGCACACATCATCGGAGACGCAAAGCGTCGCTGATCCTATCCCGGCAGTAACCGCCGAGGATCTTCTTAAAAACGTCACTGAATGCCTTGATTCCAACAAGGCAGAAGACATTGTTTCCATAAGCTTAGCAGGTAAATCAAGTATTGCTGACTATATTGTCATTGCGAACGGCAGTTCGCAGCGCCAAGTAGCAGCACTGGCTGATTATGTTGTTAAAGACCTTAAAAAAGCAGGTCACAAAAATATCGTCGTCGAAGGACTGGCCCAGGCTGACTGGGTGTTGATCGATGCTAACGATGTTGTCATYCATATTTTCCGGCCKGAAGTKCGCAGCTTCTATAGCCTGGATAAAATGTGGGGCGCTGACCTCGAAACAAATGAAACGGGCGAAGCGGYTAACTAACCGTAACGCCTAGGAATAAATGTCATTTAACCGGGGCCAACCTGCCCCGCCGAGGCCGTTTTGCACATTTCCCTTATCGCAGTTGGGCGCATGCAGCGCGGTGCCGAACAGGCACTGATGCAGGAGTATTTCAAGCGTTTGCCTTGGAAAACATCCGTTATTGAAATTGACATAAAAAAAACTTCAGCCACCAGCGCGGAACGCAAAACCCGCGAAGCTGAAAAACTATTGGCTGCGATCCCCCAGGGCGCAGCCATTATTGTTTTGGACGAACACGGCAAGGCTTTGTCTTCCCGTGCCTTTGCGGGGAAAATCGATGATTGGCAGATGGCCGGGTATAAGAACCTCGCCTTTATCATCGGCGGTGCCGACGGGCTCGATAAAAACCTAATTGCCAAAGCAGACCTTAAATTGGCTTTTGGAACGCTAACATGGCCACACATGATGGTTCGCGCTATGTTAAGCGAACAGATTTACCGGGCGTGGTCCATCAACACTGGCCACCCCTACCACCGAGACTAAAACGCGCAGACGCCGCTAAGGCCAGATCAAGGAATAGACAAGCAGTGRACACGCCCATGACACCCATTAAGAAACCTGTGGTTCTGTGTATCCTGGATGGCTGGGGGTACCGCGAAGAAACGCAAGATAACGCGATCAAACTGGCAAACACACCGACGTATGATCGGCTGTGGAACAGCGTGCCGCGGGCTTGGCTGAAAACCAGTGGCCTTGCCGTGGGCTTACCAGAAGGCCAGATGGGTAATTCTGAAGTGGGCCATATGAACATCGGCGGTGGCCGTGTTGTATTGCAGGATCTTCCTAAAATCGATGAGGCCGTTGCCACAGGTTCTCTCGCTTCTAACCGAGAGCTGCAAAGTTTTATTACCAAGCTCAAGAACAGCGGCGGCACCGCCCATATCATGGGGCTTTTATCGCCCGGCGGTGTGCACAGCCACCAGAGCCACATAGCAGCGCTCGCAAACATTATTGCTGGGGTAGGCGTTGATGTTTGCATTCACGCTTTTTTAGACGGCCGCGATACACCGCCGCGTTCTGCGGAACCATTCCTCGAAGAGTTCGAAAAAAGCCTCAATGCAGGTGCCAAAGTTGCAACAATTTGCGGCCGCTACTGGGCGATGGACCGGGATCAACGCTGGAACCGGGTGCAAAAATCTTACGACGCGATGACGAGCGGAGAGACTGAGTTTAAGGCCACTAATAGCGTTGATGCCCTAAAAGCCGCGTACCTGCGCAGCGAAAATGACGAATTTGTCGAGCCGACTATCCTCGGCAACTACGGCGGCATGAAGGACGGTGACGGTTTGTTAATGGCCAACTTCCGGGCTGACCGGGCTCGCGAAATACTGACGGCTCTAGTTGACCCAGCATTTGACGGCTTTGAACGGCACCGGACAATCCAGTTTGCAGCCCAGGCTGGCATGGTTGAATTCTCTGAGGCGTTAAATAAGCATCTTTCCACCTTTTTCGTGTCTGAGAAAGTCGAAAAATGTCTTGGCGAAACACTCGCCGACAATGGTATCCAGCAACTGCGTATTGCTGAGACGGAAAAATATGCTCACGTAACATTTTTCTTTAACGGCGGCGCCGAAGCGCCGTTCAGCGGTGAAGACCGTATCCTTATCCCGTCCCCGGACGTCGCGACCTACGATCTAAAACCCGAAATGTCGGCACACGAAGTCACAGATAATCTCGTTCAAGCGATTGAGGGCGGCACCTACGGCGCCATCATCGTCAATTACGCTAACCCYGACATGGTGGGTCAYACKGGCGTATTATCTGCKGCTATAAARGCCGTTGAAACCATMGATGCCTGYATCRCRCGGCTCGAAGTGGCYGTWAAWRAAGCMGGKGCKRYSYTGATYGTMACKGCYGACCACGGCAAYGTRGAAATGATGATGGATCATTCGACAGGACAACCGCATACAGCCCATACCAGTTTCGATGTCCCGGCGCTGTTTGTAAACCATGACACAGGCGTATGCGACGGTGCTCTTTCTGATCTGGCGCCGACGCTTCTCGCCATTCTAGGGGTGCCGAAGCCAGACGAAATGACTGGGAAAAACCTGTCGCTTACCAGCGAGGCTCAAGCCTCTGCTTAGGCTCATTACATACGTGCTATTGATTGCGTTTACCGCCGCCTGCGCGGCACGCGCGAGCCATGCACAAGATGATACCGAAGCTGCGACCCGCCTGGAACAATTAGAAAAACAAGTTCAGGCCCGCGAAACAGAGGCAACAGCTCTCAAGGAAAAGGCGTCGACGGCACGCTCTGCCGCTCAGAAACTTTCGGAAGAACTTGTTATCATAGGACGCGACATTCGCGTATCTGAGGGCAACGCACGCCGCCTTGAAATGCGAATTCAAACACTTGAAACAGTAGAAACCGAAAAAACCGCCGCGCTCGAAAGCCGCCGTCAGGAGTTACTTGAACTTTTTTCCGCGCTGGAACGCCTATCCAAAAGGCCACCGGCGCTTGCCCTTTTACAGCCGGAAAAAGCACTAACCACCGCGCGTAGTGCTGCGCTCATTGGCAACATATTACCAGAGATAAACAATAGGGCTGCGACCCTCAAAAAGGACTTAGAAGGTCTTGCTATCATTCAGCAGGATCTGTCTAAGGAACGCTTTAACTACAAAAATACTTTGCGGCGCTTAACCGAACATAAATCAAAAATTGGTTCAATGGTTAAGAAGCGACGCTCCGAAGCCATAAAAGCTACGCGCAGCGCACGGAAAGTTGCACAAGAATTGCAACAATTTGCTGAAGAAGCCGCTAGTTTAAAGGAACTGATCGAAAAATTGGCTCAGCAGGCCGCAAAAAGAGCGCAAGAGATCGCGCGTTTAGCTAAGCCTGACAGGGCCGGTCCAAGGAGAACCCGCCCGGCACAAGAACAAGATGCAGCAGCGTTTCGGCCCAATGGTCGCCCCATTGTTGAATTAAAAGGATCTCTGCCTTACCCGGTACTGGGCAGCATTGTTAGGAAATTTGGAGCAGATGAAGCCGTAGGACGTGCGCAAGGCATACGAATTAAAACACGAGCCGGCGCTCAAGTAGTGGCCCCGTACGACGGAAAAATCGTATTCTCTGGCCCTTTTAGGGAATACGGTCAGTTGCTTATTATTGAGCACGGCAACGGTGTTCATAGCCTGCTTGCAGGGTTTGCAGAGTTATACGGCGCTATTGGCCAGTGGGTTCTTATGGGAGAACCCGTCGGTGCGATGGGTAGTTCGGCGGACGCGAACCAATTGTACTTGGAGATGCGTCAGGGCGGAAAAGCAGTTAACCCGGTACCCTGGCTAAGCAGCCAGCTGGCATCGGCACGCTAACAAAAAAGAAGAGACAACTTAAAAAGAAAAAACGACCACTGGTAAGACAGGCCAGTAAATTGAGTAGAAAGGTAGCAATATGCGAAAACTTGTAACAGGCGCTTTACTCGCACTGATGATGACCGTTCCGGGCCATGCCCAGAAGGAGCAAAGTCAGGACGAATTTTATGAGCAGCTAGACCTCCTGATGCGGGTTCTTGAGCGTGTGCGCTCTGAGTATGTTGACGAAGTGGACGATAAGAAGATTGTCGAAGCTGCCATTCAAGGCGTGCTCCGGTCACTTGATCCGCATTCCACCTACCTCAACCCTGAAGTTTACGAACAAGTGCGTGTGCAAATTCAAGGTGAATACGGTGGGCTCGGCATCGAAGTGCAGGCCGACAAAGGCGTAGTAAAAGTTGTTTCACCGATTGATGATACCCCCGCTGATAAAGCGGGCGTCCTTGGCGGTGACTATATTACCCATATCGACGGCGAAGCAATTTTGGGCCAAACCCTTAGTGAATCTATCAAGAAAATGCGYGGTCCTGTCGACACGCCAGTTGTTATYACCATCGTACGTGAAGGCGAGCCTGAGCCTTTTGACATTGAGATCGTGCGCCGCAAAATTTTAGTCCGTGCTGTCCGACATAGGATCGAAGACGAAACCATTGGCTATGTACGCGTTACTACATTTAACATGCAGTCTGGCCGCCTGGTTGAAGAGGCTGTCAACAAAATCGTTGACGAACTAGGCCCCGACCTTGACGGGCTTATTCTGGACTTACGTAATAATCCAGGCGGCCTTCTCAATGAAGCCATTCGTATTTCAGATGTGTTCCTTGACCGCGGTGAGATTGTATCCACCAAGGGACGTCGACGCCAAAACAACAATCGGTGGCACGCGACCGCAGGTGACCTACTAAACGGCGTCCCAATGGTTGTGCTTACCAATGCTTATTCAGCCTCTGCGTCCGAGATCGTTGCTGGCGCCCTGCAGGATCACAGGCGCGCAATCATTCTCGGCGACCGCACTTTTGGTAAGGGAACAGTGCAAAGTGAAATTCAACTTGGCCGCAGGGGAACCCAAGCCATTCGTTTGACAACTGCACGCTATTTCACGCCGAGCGGTAGGTCGATCCAGGAACGCGGCGTAGAGCCTGACATCGAACTCTTGCAGCCCCGCCCAAAAGGCCAGCGCGGCAAGCCGCGCCGTGAAGCAGATATCAGCGGTCATATTACGAACGACCAGAAGGGCCTAGATAGAATCGGCGAAAAAGACGCCGCGGGCGACGCGAAAAAAGTATCTGCTGAAAAAGCAGTTACTGCGGATGTGGCGCAAGAAGCTGTTGACGTACAGCTCAGATATGCGATTAAGCTACTAAAGAACATGTCGAATTTGCCTAAACCACAATTGGCAGAAGCACGTTCATAAGTCGCCCGTATTTTGGTCGGCTAGTTCGTAAACGAAAAAGGGTTTCATAACCGTGCCGACCAACTTCACACCATTGCTTACTGCATGGGCCCTGACCATAATTATTATTATGGGTGGGGTTATGGTGTTGGAGCTTACCTACGACCCGGAGGCTGCAATTGCTGCGGCTGTTGATAACGCATCGGTAGAAACTGCCGACGGCGGCGAACCAGGAAGTCAAAATATTGATAGTCCAGACGCCGGCACAGATGTTCAAGACCCGACAAATGCAGGACAGAACTCCGCGGCAGTTGAAGCAGGCGGCCAACTTCCAGCACCAGGGCAAAATACGGCAGCGGTAACGCCAGCCGTGGCGTCRCCGCCACCGGGATTGCCGATCAAGCCGATAGCCGAGCTATTAGAAAACACCAGCGAGGGCCCTTTGCCTAAAATTGGTGATGACGGCAGGGTTTCTTACAATGTATATGCAGCGCCTCGAAACTCAGACATAACCCTTAGCAGAATTGCCATTCTTGTCACTGATCTGGGTAAAAAAGCTAACAACACCAAGCGCGCAGTACAAGAATTACCGGCGGAAATTAGTCTCGGCTTTTCGGTGTATGGCAGAGACCTTCATAGTTGGGGCCAGCAAGCACGCTCGGCAGGGCATGAAGTATTGCTCGCAATCCCAATGGAACCAACTGGGTACCCACAAAACGACCCCGGGCCTCTTACCTTATTGACCAGTAACGCAGCAAGCCAGAATGCACGGTTGCTCCGCTCGTCACTTGCCCGTTTCAGTGGCTATGTTGGCGTAGTGAACCTGAACGGTTCACGCTTCATAGCGGCCAGTGACAGCATCCGGCCAGTGCTTGACGAACTGAAACGTCGCGGCCTTATGTTCGTTGATAATCGAGACAGTAAA
>JAESRJ010000122.1 GCA_016764715.1 Kordiimonadaceae bacterium
TACTCATGACAAAACAAGCACCACCCCACACTGGGCTTTCGGCCGCGCCATTTCAAGCGCTCGGAAATGCAGTAAGATTCAATATCATCAGAGAGGCCGTCTGAAAACTTGGCGCAAGCARSTGTGGGGTGGTGCTTGTTTTGTCATGAGTATGGAACGCGGCAAAAGGGGCTAAAAGGCGCGAAATACGCGGGGTTGAGGGCAAAACGGGCGTAGAATTGAAAATGCGAAAAAAGTGCGAAAAGTGAGAAAAAATTAATCACTTTTGCTCTTTTTTTGTCACCTAATGGGCAGAAAATCGGTAGGTTTGAGCAAGGGTGGGTTATTTGGCTATGCCGCAATCCCATAGGTAGCGGCCGAAAATCTCGAAATCGTGCGGCTCTAGGCGGGTTAAATCCAACTCTGCGCTTGGGTAAATGCTCTTGTTGTCGTTGTCGCTGATTACATTATAGAGCGTGGCGCTTACGCGCACCAAGCGCTTGACGCGCAGCTCCTCGTGTTGGCGGAATAGGTATATGCCCTCGGCTGTATAGCGCGCGGTGGCCTGCCATAGGGCTGTGCCGCGGTCTATCAGGGTGGGGAACATGCTATCGCCCTTGATGCGGGTGCAGAAGCAGCGGGCGGGCGTGGTGCCCAGATAATCGAAGAACGAAGCGCGGAACCACATGGCCTCGGGCGTGGTATCCCATGGAATCGCGCCTCTGCCTGCGCTGGCAAACACTTGGCTATAGTAGCGAACCGGCACGATCTGCGCCTTATCCTGCGCGGCCGCCCAGTCATCATAGCCCGCTACCACGGCACGCATAGACGGCGGCAGCTCAAGCRCTTTAGACGCTTTATAAGGCTGCTTGGCTTCTTGCATGCGCTCTTTCGGCGCGGCTTCCTGCTCTTCTTCAAGCAAGGCCAAAGCGCCTTTTTCTCTTAATTCTTCAATAACATAGCTCGGTAACTCATATACTTTTTTTGTACCGTCTTTGCCGCCCTTTGCGGACACATGCTCAAACGGCCAGTTGGATTTAGATACCTTGTCGTTAACGCCTGCTCTGCTTGTCGGCAACCCAGTATCTATTCCAAGCTCTTTTGCTCTCTTTGAAAATTCTGCAATTTCGGTGACGCTCAACTTTATTTTTGTAGAAATCATAGACCTCTCCCTAATCTTACAGCTAACAAGCCAAGCTGTAAGATTAACTGTAAGATTTAATCTGTAAGCTGTAAAATTAAATATTATTATAAATCAATAATTTGACAAAATCCCCTGCTGTAAGCTGCAATATTATCTTTACAGCTAAATCTTACAGCTATATCATGTTTACAACTGCCAAACAGAACATTTAAACAATTGTACCTGATTTGACAAGCGCTCTTTAACAACTTGGAAAAAAAGCCGAAAAAAACAGACAAACGGCAGGTTGATTATTGCCCCAAAGGGCAAGAAGACTGCTTAACAGGCCGCCTGCTTACGCGGGTGGCCGATTAAGAAGTTTTAACCTAACGAAAGGGAAAAAGCATGAAAAAAGCCATTAAAACAGTGGGTACGGCGGCGCGWCACAACTACAACGACGGCGAATACTGCGAGGGCAGAGTAGTAAAGGTGCATGGCGGTTACGAAGTGCGGCTCATCAGTGGCGAAATCATAGAAACCAAAGGTGAGCTGGATGCCTGCAGTGCGGTGATTAACCGGCATATGGATGCTTATGTGGGCGAAGCGGCAGCCTGACAGGCTGCTTAACAGGCCGTCTGNAAAARCGGACGGCCGATTAAACAGCTTTACAGCTACAGAAAAGAAAGGAACAGAAAAATGCATCCTGAATTAATACGGGCAGAAATCAAGATGCGCGGCAAAACGCTGACGGATGTGGCCCGAGAATACAAAATCTCGCCAAGAGTGGTAAGCCTGGCCTTGAAAGAGCCGAGCTTGTCGGGAGAAAAGGCCATTGCCAGCTTTTTGGGCAAGCCTTTGCATCAGCTTTGGCCGGAGCGGTGGACGAAAGACGGCAAACGCATCCGCCCCCGCTATCGGTATTTGTATGAGGAGTCAGCATGAAAGCAAATTATTCCGTAATGGAGCTGCTCGAAATGGAATTAGAGACGCTGCCAAAAACGAAAGCAGGACTCGGCGAAAAAATAAAGCGGGAAAGCTGGCCGTTTATAGAAATTGCTTGCAAAGGCGGCCGCAACGGCAAGCGCCGCGAATACGCCCCGCCGCCCGAGATTATGGCGCAAATCAAAGAGCGCGAAATCTCRCAACTGATGAACGAAACAGCGCCTGCACCCCTGCCGGCGTTGCCTGACGAGCCGCAAACGGGCTTGAGTGTTGCCCAGCGCCACGCGGTTTTGACCGATCGGCAAAAACAAGTTGAATCGGCGCGCATGGGTGTGCTCTCCGCCATCGATAAACTGATGGATGAGGCCAAAACGGGCAAGCTTGCGGCGATTACCACGCTGCTAACGCAGGCGCGGCTGCCGGAATACGGGCATATCGCAAAAATGTTTGAGCTGGCACGGGACGGGCGCGGCGCAACGGGTGATTTGCCGAGCGTGCGCACCATCAATCGCTGGTTTACGGCGCGGGAATCGGGCGAGCTGGTGCCTAAAATTAGGCTGCCTGATATGGCGCTGCCCGAATGGGGCAAGCTTTGGCTGGCCTGCTGGCAAAACCCTCAACAAAGAGGGGTTGAGCAGGCATACCGCGAATTTTTCGTGCCGCAATGGCAGCAACAGGCGCCGCTGGCCAAAATGCCGAGTGTGCATCAGGCGCGGCGGCTGCTGAAAAAACTGGGCAATGTGAGCCGCGAAAAAGGCCGCTTGGGGCCGCGGGCGCTGAAAAATCTCAAAGGCTTTAAGGTGCGCGAATTTTTGCATCTTGACCCCGCCGAGATCTACACCGCAGACGGCCACACGTTTGACGCCGAGGTGCTGCACCCCGACAGCGGCAAGCCATTCAGGCCGGAAATCACCACGGTGGCCGATGTGGCCACGCGCAAAATCGTGGGCTGGAGCGTGGATTTGGCGGAGAGCGGCCATGCAGTATTGGCGGCAATCAGCCACGCCTGCGGGACTAACGGCATCCCAGCCATTTTTTATGTGGACAACGGCAAAGGCTATAAAAACAGCCTGATGACGGATGAGGCCACGGGGCTGATGGGCAGAATCGGCACCACCATGATGCACTCGCTGCCCTACAGCTCGCAAGCTCGCGGGGTGATTGAGCGGTTGCATCAAACGGTGTGGGTGGATGCGGCCAAGAGCCTGGCCAGCTATATGGGCGAGGACATGGACGATGAGGCTAGGCAAGAGGTGCACAAGGCCAGCCGCAAGGCGGGGCAAGTAGCCTTRAAAACGGTGCCGGCTTTAGCCAATATCGCTTCGCTTCAGGCCAGCCCGCTGCCGACATGGCGTGATTTTGTCGTTTTTTGTGCACAGCGGGTGGAGTGGTACAACAACCGCCCGCACCGCAGCCTGCCCAAGGTGCTGGATGTGAGCGGCAAGCGCCGCCACATGACGCCTAACGAGATGTGGGCGCTGAAAGTGGCCGAGGGCGCGGAAATCTTGCGGGTGGATGAGGCAGACAAGCAAACATTGTTTATGCCGCARAAAATGTGCACGGTTGAGCGCGAGCGGGTGCGGCTGCACCGCAATTATTACTACAGCACCGCGCTGCAGGAATACAACGGCGAGCGCATGCGGGTGGCCTACGACATCCACGATGCTGATTTTGTGTGGATATATGACGATGTGGGGCGCTTTGTGGCCAAGGCCGAATGGAACGCCAACAACATCGACTATATGCCCAAAACGGTGCGCGAGCAGGNCAAAGNAAAAACGYGTRGACGCGCAGCTTAARCGAATCGCCAAGAAAGGGGCGGATATTGAAGCAGCGCGGCCGGTGCGGGTGATTGAGCATCAAACCAGCGTGAATTTGGGCGGTGTGGTGCTCAATATGGCCGAAATCAGGCAGCGCGGCGAGGCTTTGGCGGCAATTAAGCCGCGCGCCGATGATGTGGATGCGGTGGTGGTTGAGAGGCCGTCTGAAACGGAAAAAGCTGATGATGGCTGGCAAGTGCCGRCCACGGCTCAAGAGCGTTTTGAGCTTTAYCAGCGCCTGCAACATGCGGCAGATTTGCCCGAAAAAGCCGCCACATGGGTGCGGCTCTATCCGGGCTGTGTGGAGTATCGGGCTTTGAGCAAACGCGCTCAAGCTATGTAGTTTAGGTGCGCGGGACGGCCATCCCGCGCGGTGTTAAACCTGTTTTAAAACCTTTTAAAAACAAATGTAACGAGGACATTATAAATGACAATCGCCAATATCAACAATTTATCGCTGGTGAGCATCGCCATGCAACGGCTGATCAACCGCCAAGACGGCCTGCCGGGGCTGGGCGTGCTTTATGGCCCCTCGGGCTACGGCAAAACCACGGCCACGGTGGCCGTGGCCAATGAAACCCGCGCTTATTATGTRCAGCTKCGMAGCGCRTGGAGCAAAAAAACGCTGCTGGAAAAAATCTGYTTTGAAATGGGCTTGCCGCCGGCCAACACGGCAGCGGGCTGCCTTGATTTGATTTGCGAGCAGCTGGCCGCCAGCCAGCGACCGCTGATTTTGGATGAGGCCGATTATTTGGTGACCAAAGCAGGCATGATTGAGCTGGTGCGCGATATTTATGAGGGCAGCCAAGCGCCGGTGATGCTGGTGGGCGAGGAGATGTTGCCCAATAAGCTTAAGCGCTTTGAGCGCTTCCACGGGCGGGTGCTGGCATGGATACCGGCGCAGCCGGTGAGCCTGGACGATGCGGCGGCGCTGGCGGCGCTTTACGCGCCAAACACCGAAATCAGCGCCGAATTGCTGGCGCATTTGGTGGCCGTGGCGCACGGCTCGGTGCGGCGGATTACGGTTAACTTGGTTAACCTCGCTGATTTTGCCGCCACCAACGGCTTATCGATGCTGGGCATGGCCGATATTGCCAAGGCCGAGCTTTATAAGGGCGAGCCGCCCAAGCGGGGGGTGTGAGATGGCGGCAACGCTTAGCAAGCCGCGCAATCAGCGGCAGATTATCTGGGCATGGCTGCGGGCAAACCGCCAGCGCTTTGCCACGGTGGACGAGATAGCCGAGGCCTGCGAGGTGCATTATCAGACGGCCTACGGCTATTTGCGCTGCCTTTTTCGCGGCGGCTATGTGAGCGTGCAGAAAGGCTCGCGCTTTAGCCGCCGACAGGGCTACCGGCTGGAGCAGGATGGCGGCATCGATGCGCCGAGGCTGGCCGCCGATGGCAGCCCGGTTAAAGACAATGCGCCCGAGGCAATGTGGCGCACCATCAAGATTTTAAGGCGTTTTACCCTGCCCGAATTGGTGGGCAATGTGGGCATGACGCACAAAATCACCCTCAATAACGCCGCCTACTACACCCACGCGCTGGAGCGGGCAGGCTACCTTAAAAATATCGGCACCGAGCGCAAAAAGCTTTTTGTGTTGATTAACAACACCGGCGCCAAAGCGCCGCAAGTGATGGCGGTGGCCGAAGTTTACGACCCGAATTTAGACGAGATTGTATTAAGGGATGTACCTGATTATGACTGACACATTAGATTGGCGCGCTTTGCTTGATGAGGCAACAAGCAAAAACTCACAGCGCGAAGTCGCCGAGCGTTTGGGCTACAGCCACACGACATTAAATCTGATTACCAATGGTAAATATGGCGGCAAAACCGATAAATTTGCCGCGCGTGTGATTGAGGTATACGGCGTGGTGGACTGCCCGCACCTAAAAACCAAAATTTTGCTCTCGCAATGCCGCACCACCGCGCACGGCAAAGCGCCCACCCACAACCCCACCAAAATGGCGCACTGGCGAGCCTGCCAGCGCTGCCCGCATAAAGGAGACGAGGAATGACTTATAAACTTTACACATGGCCCGCCGCCATGATGGCGGCGGCGTTGCTGGCCTTTAGCCCCTACGGCTGCGACACCCAGCCGGCTGCCACCCGCGCCGCACAAAAAGCCGTGGCCGCCGTGCAGCTGCAGCAAGATGCCGCCGAGGCCGCTTATCAGGCGCAATACGGGCAGATGAGCGATGCCGAGCTGGTGCGCGGCGATGCGGAGGCACAGCCATGATTTACCGCAGCCGCCGCAAGATAGGTGAGCAGCCGCACCGCCGCCGCAAGCAGGCATTTTGCGCGGTGGTTAAGCCTAAAAACGAGGCTGCGCGCCGCGCTGCCCTGCAAACGGCATTGGCCGAGATAGACGCCAAATTTGGCAAAGGCGCAATCAAAAAAGGAGATGAGATTGAGGCTGATTAAATGGTGGCTGCTGCTTACGGGCTTGTTTGCCACGGCCGCTTTTGGCGGCACATGGCTGGGAATGCAACTGGCATTAAATATGTTGGGCTAAAAAAATTTTGCCTATTGAAATAAACAAGTAATTGATTATAAAGGAATATTGAAATGACAGCGTTAGAAATGGATACCGATTTTTTGAATTACGAGGTGGCTTATTTGCGCCGCGTGAAAGATGGCCGCGTGCGCTGCTGCGGCGCCGATTGGAGCAGCCCCGTGCTGGCCGATTTAGAGGGGCAGATGGTGCGCGTGGTGGCTCGTGATAGCTACAACGGGCGCTTTATGGCGATCGAGAGCATGACATTTAACTACATCGGCATCGCGCAGCGGTTGCCTTAACAAGGAGCAAAAAAAATGACTGAAAAAATCTATTTGAATATTTATCGCAGCGGCCATGTGCTGGTGAGTGCGCTGAATGTCTGCGAAATCAAAGGAGTGGTAAACGATGGACAAAAATAAAGCAATCGAAAAAATCAAAAAGTGTTTGGCTTTGGGCAAATCGGCCAACGAGCACGAGGCCGCGCAGGCCTTGAAGCAGGCGCAAGCCTTGATGCGCGAATATGGCATCAGCGATGCAGATGTGGCCTTGTCAGACATCAAAAAACACGCCTGCACGGCTAAAACCGCCAATCAGATACCGGGCTGGCAGGCTTGGCTGGCTAACACCGTTAAGGCGGCTTTTGGCGCCGAGTGGTATTTGGGCGGCGATTGGAATAATGCGCACATTGTGTTTTACGGCGCAGGCAACAAAGCCGAGCTGGCCGCCTACGCCTACAGCGTGTTGCTGCGGCAGCTGCAAAGTGCCCGCCGCGACTATATCGCCACCGCGCTCAAGCGCGTAAAGCTGGCCAAAAACRAAACCTATCGCGCCGATCAGTTTTGTGAGGGTTGGATTGCCGCCGTTTATCACAAGGTGGATAAATTTGCCAATGGCGAGCGCGAGCAGGCGCTGTTGCAGCAATTTGGCGAATCGCTGGGGCTGCGCAAAAGCAAACCGCGCGAAGCCGCACCGAGCAGCAACGCCAAAAAGGCGGCGGATATAGACCGATTTTTGGGCAATCTGCAAGGCAAAAGCGCCCAGCTGCACCATGCCATGGGCGCGGACAAACAACAGATGATCGAGGAGGACGCATGAAATGAGCAATATCGAAATCTATTTAAACGTGCATAAAGACGGCTGGGTGTGCGTGTCGGTGGGCTGCCCTGTTGGTGATGACGATCGGTGGGCGTGCAAGCATTTTGACGGCGCCGAATACACGCCGGTGCAGATTTGGTGTGCGGCTCGTCAGGAATCAACCCACTCGGTGAATGGTTGTCTGTTTGCGCACGGCGTGGCGATGGCAAGAGGTCGAAAAAATAAAGAGGTGGCGGCAGACGCATTTATTTACGGGGTGAGAAAAAGGCTGCAATTTGCCAAGGAAATCGCGCCATGATTACCCGAYGCCCCAATTGCGGCGCGGTGGCCAGCCTCGAYAGCCTGCTGGCCGGTGAGGATGCTGCCGATCYGCTGGTGATGGTGGCCGCGCTCGATGCCGGTGTGGGCAAGGCGGCATTGCGCTATTTGGGCTTATTCCGCCCGGGCAAAGGCCGGCTCACCTTTAGCCGCTCGGCCAAGCTTTTGGGCGAGCTGATGCCCGATATGCAGCGGCAGGCCGTGAGCCGCGGCGGCGTGGATTATCCCGCGCCGCCTGCGGCTTGGCTTTATGGCTTTCAGACGGCCTTAGAGGCACGCGACACCGGCCGTCTGAAGCTGCCGCTCAAATCACACGGCTGGCTTTATGAGGTGATGGCGGCTTGGGATGGCAGTGGCGTGTTGCCGCAGGAGCAAGCCGCCCCGKCARCRRSRYYYGCMSCCRMKYYSRRSCRRKSMSSCARYWAWWSRMKRRCGKCMGCKRYRGCGSYRKWKSRCYYKWGRMRWGSMYMMGYMYWAWSGCRKCSWGCCTAAAACGGTGTTTAACGAGGTGTTAAATGGCCTATTGATGCTCTTGGCGCTGCGCCTGCCCGGCACGCCCGCCGCTGATGCCATTGCGGCCACGGCGGCGGCGTGGGAAATCGCGCTCACCAGCGGCAAAGCATGGCGCGATGAGGATGCGCCGCGCTTTCAGACGGCCTTTGCCACGCTGGCTGCCACCGCCGAAGCATGGCCGGCACCGGCGGCGCTGCTCAAGGCTATGCCGCCGCCGCCCGAGCCGCTGATGATTGAGTATCGACATCAAAAGCCCAGCGCCGAGCAGCTGCGGCGCAAAGACGAGATAGTGAGCGCGCTCGCCCACACCCTGGCGGAAAAATCGGCCGCATTGGCCGCCACACAGCGGCCATCACTTTATCAGCAATTTTTAAACCGCCGCCAGCAATTGGCGGAATCTGCAAAAAACGAAAGGAAATGACAATGGAAAGCTTTGAAAAAATGGTGGTTGTCGGTTTTATCGATGAGCATTGGGATTTATTTTGTGAATTTTGCCATGAAGCAAAAGGCTTATACGAAGAATCTGAAGTGGATGAAGTATTTGAAAAACTGGAGAAATCAACATGGCTGTAACCAAGAAAACCCGCACCAAAACCGTTGCGCTGGCCGTGGCCGTGCAAAGCCGCGATGAGGCGGTGGAGCAAATCAAGCGCATCGGCGACTTGAGCCGCGCGCGCGAGCGGCTGCAAGCCGATTTTAATGACCAAGTGGCCGAGCTGCAAAAAAAGGTAGACGGCAAAATCGCCCCCATCAGCGCCGAAATCGAAGCGCTCGAAAGCGGCGTGCATGCTTGGGCAACGGCTCACCGCGATGCGCTCACCGATGGCGGCAAGGTTAAATTTGCCGACCTCACCACCGGCATCATCCGCTGGCGCAACAACCCGCCCAAATGCAGCGTGAGCGGCGCGGATGCGGTGATGGCGCTGCTGGAGGCCAACCCCGCGCTGGCGCGCTTTGTGCGCACCAAAAAAGAGGTTAATAAAGACGCGGTGCTCAACGAGCCCGAGTTTTTTGCGGCCAACCCGGTGCCGGGCATCAAGATTGTGCAGGGCAAAGAGTTTTTTGTGATCGAGCCGCACAATCAGGAGGTGGCTTAATGGCTAAGGTAACGATTGTAATCGAGGATTTGCCCGATCAAATGGTGGGCGTGCGCTGCACATCCGAGCCGGATGTGGCCGTGCCTAAAAACATAAGCGTATATAACACGATGGCGCAAAATCTCGCCGTGCATATGGCGATGATGATTGAGAGCTATGCTAGGAGTATTGACGCGCTGACCGATGCGATGAGCGAGGCAGAGTAACAGGCCATCTGAAACGGGCGGGCAGATGCCTGCCCATGAAAGGAGATTTAAAAATGACCAGAGCAGTAACCCTTGATGATTTTATCATGCCCAAATATCGCGGCAAAAACCCCGATGATTACGAGTTTAGAAAAGATGGTGAAATTGTGCGCAAAGACCGCTGGGAAACAGGCATACACCGCATCCGCAATATGCTGGTATATGCCGGCCAAATGCCCGATTCGCCCCAGTTTGAAATCGACGAAGTGGTGAAAGAGGTGGAGATAATGATTGATAATTGGGCGCCGCCCGTCATGGATGCCGAAACGTTGGCCAACACCGAAGCGCTGGCGCGGGAATTTTGCCGCATGGGTGGCTTTGAGGCACCGCCGAAAGATGTGTTGATGCGGCATATAGACCCGGCAAAAAGCCCACACCTTGCCAATTGCTGGGCGAAAGCGGCAACGGCGCAGGAATTTATCACCGGCATTGTGGTTAAAGACTGCCTCGGATTTGATAACAATAAGGATGACGACAATGTGGTTTAAAAACTTAATCATCTACCGCCTGCCCGAGCTGTGGCCGGACGATAAAACCAAGCTGCAAGCCGCGCTGGATGGCGCGCCGTTTGCGCCCTGCACGGGTTTGGATTGGTTTAGCGAGGGCTTTGCCGCGCCGATGCCGTTTGCGCCTGATTTGGTGTTTGCCGCCGGCCGCAGCCAGCGCGTGGCGCTCAAGCGCGAGGATAAGGTGTTGCCCGGCGCGGTGGTGCGCGATTTGCTGGCCGAAAAAGTGGCTGCTATCGAGGCCGCCGAGGCGCGCAATGTCGGCCGCAAAGAAAAGCAGGAATTAAAAGGGCAGATTATCGATGATTTGCTGCCGCGCGCCTTTACCAAGAGCCGCCGCACCGAGGCGCTGTTTGACACCCGGAGCGGCTATCTGATGATTAACGAGGCCTCGGCGCCGCGCGCAGAACGCATGCTCACCAAGCTGCGCGAAGCATTGGGCGGCCTGCAAACGGCCATGCCGCACACGCTCAAACCGCCCACCTACCTAATGACCGAATGGCTGCTGCAAGGCCGCGCAGAGGGCGGCTTTAAGCTGGGCTATAGTGCGCTGCTCAAAGGCGTGGGCGATGTGCCGGACAAAATCAAAATCATCAATAAGCACTTGGATGATGCCGAGGTGGTGCAGCATGTTAAAAACGGCATGCGGGTGGTAGAGCTGGAGCTGGATTGGCGCGAGCAAATCAGCTTTACGCTCACGCAGGATTTTGCGCTTAAACGCATTGTGTTTTTAGACCGCGTGCAAGAGCAGGCCGAGCAAGGCGATGATGCCGCCAGCCTAGCCACCGCCTCGCAAATTTTGATGACGGCCGCGCTGGGCGATATGCTCGACGAGTTTTACCATTTGCTTAGCGGCTGGGTGGATTGATGGCTACCGTGTATATTTGCTTGAGCGACACCGACGATGGCAATGTTGAGGCCACATTGGCATTTAATCCGAGCCTGTCCGAAAACCCCGAAATAGACAACACCACGCCCGCCCAGCACATGGCTGCCCGTATGATGGGTGTGGCCCACCGCGAATTTGGCTTGCTGATTGATGAGCCGGCACAACCGCAAACTAACACTTAGTGTTAATCTGTTATTTGCAACAAAAAGGCCGTCTGAAACCAATCCCCCCGTTTTTGCGGGGGGATTTTTTTGTTTGCTCAAAATCAAATAACACAACATATAGTATAAAATAATGATAAAATCCACATAATTACACAACATATGGTATCCAGCCATGAACCCCAAAGACCAGCGCCGCGCCCTGATTGCCAAAATCAAAATTGCCCAAAAGCAGCTTGATTTGGATGACGACACTTATCGCGCCATGCTCATGCGTGTGGCCGGGGCAAACTCATGCACCAAAATGGATATGCGCCAGCTTGAGGCCGTGTTGGCCGAGCTGGTGGCCAAGGGCTTTGCGCCCACCAAAAAACACACCGCGCCCAAGCGCCGCAGCTCGGCTGATGCGATGATGGGCAAAATCGGCGCGCTTTTGGCCGATGGCAAAAAGCCTTGGGCCTATGCCCACGCAATGGCCAAGCGCATGTTTGGCGTCGACCGCGTGGAGTGGCTCACCGACGAGCACATGCATAAGCTGGTGGCCGCGCTGCAAATCGCGGCCAACCGCCAAAAGGCCAAGGGGGTTTAGATGCGCCAGCTGATGAGCGAGCAGGATTTTGCCGACATCCGCCACCTGCTGCCCGATAGTGTGCTCGGGCTGATGCAGGTGGCGGGCGAGGAGCACACCTTTACGCTGATCCGCCGCTTTGGCGGCACCAATATCCCCGTGGGCAAAAACTACCAAAAAAGCGGCAAAGCCCTGCATGCCATGCTTGCCGAAGAGGTGGGCGAGGAGGCCGCTTTGCGCATCGGCGCGGCCTATGGCAGCCAGCGCATGGTGTGGATACCCAAATGCGAGCATGCCACGCGCGAGCTGCGCGACCGCTTTATCCGCCGCCGCTTTGACGAGCTCACCGGCGCACCCGATTGCGCCATGGCCTCTTATGCCGCCGTGCGCCTGCTGGCGCGCGAGCACGACCTCACCGAGCGCTGGGTGTGGGCGATTTTAAAAAACACCGACCAGCTGCCCGAAAATAGCGCGCAAAACAGCCTTTTTTGATTTTCTCCAACCACCCCACTTTCCCCGCTTCGGCGGGGCTTTTTTTGCCCGCGTAATCTGCCCGTAGTGAATAGGGGCAAGCCTGCCGGCGGCGGCGGGTGCGGCATGATTGAGCCTGATAAAACAGACATTAAACCGTGTTTAAAAATCGTTTAAAAAAAGTTTGAAAGGGCTTTATGAGCAAAAAAATCATCACCCTTACCGCCGGCCACAGCAATAACGACCCGGGCGCGGTAAACGGCAGCGACCGCGAGGCCGATTTGGCGCAAGACATGCGCAACATCGTGGCGCAAATCTTGCGCAACGACTACGGCCTCACCGTGCGCACCGATGGCGAGGGCAAAGGCAATCTGCCGCTGCGCGATGCCGTCAAGCTGATTGCCGGCAGCGATTTGGCCATTGAGTTTCATACCAACGCGGCCGCCAGCAAGGTGGCCACGGGCATCGAAGCGCTGGCCTTGCCGCGCCACAAAGCCACCTGCCAGCGCTTGTGTGCGGCGGTGGCGCTGGCCAGCGGCTGGGGCTTGCGCGGCGAGCGCGGCTACAAGCCCGATAATGCCGGCCAACACACGCGCCTGGCTTATGCGCAGGCGGGCGGCATTGTGTTTGAGCCGTTTTTTATCAGCAACGACAAGGATTTGGCCTTGTTTAAGCGCAAAAAATGGGCGATTTGCCGCGCCATTGCCGATGCAATC
>JAESRJ010000193.1 GCA_016764715.1 Kordiimonadaceae bacterium
TTAGGGGTAATGATTGGCCTAAATATTCAGACCTCTTTTTTAACTCCTCCTTTTGGTTTTGCATTGYKYTRTKKARKWKRTTCAGGGCACTGGCTAGCGCCACCGGGTTGCCGGATATCTCAGCTCCCATTTTGTCGGCGGCAAATTCGCGGGTGCGAGAAATAGCCATTTGCACCAGCATCGCGGCCATGGGCGCGAGGACCATCATCAAAATAGTGCCGATAAGCCCCAGCGGGTTATTGCGGTTACCACCAAAGAACCAGGCAAAGGTAGCCAGCATGGAAATGGCGCCAGCCAGCGTTGCGGTTATGGTCATGGTTAGTGTATCGCGGTTTTTAATATGCGCTAGCTCGTGTGCCATCACGCCTTCAATTTCCTGCCGGCTTAGCCTTTTAAGCAGCCCGGTTGTGGCGGCGACGGCCGCATTTTCAGGGTTGCGGCCAGTGGCAAAAGCATTGGGTTGCTCGCAATCAATGATGTAAACTGCGGGTTTGGGAAGGCCCGCCTTTAGGGCGAGCGTTTCAACARTACTGACAAGCTCAGGCGCACTTCTGCTGTCTGCGCGCTTTGCGCCGTGCATGCGCAGSACCATTTTRTCGGATTTCCAATARGCRAAAACATTCATGCCWGCSGCGAASACRAAGGCCAACACCATRCCSACCTCGCCGCCGAGCATTAAGCCGAARRYAAGGAAYARGGCAGTCATYGCGGCCATCAATAAGCCCGTSCGGGCAAYACTCATGTTTTAGTCCTTTGGTTTGCCARCAAGCCSAACAGTGTCACTGACGTTAATATAKTATATATGAACACGYATACTTTGGTTCAAGACTGYACAGTTTTGCTTACAAACTGTTTTTAAGTCGGTTAATAATAGTATCAGAGTGGTAGTAACGAMGGCCAAAGGACGATTATGTCAGCAACTGATACATCATCAGATGCGCAATCAGACGCACAAGACSGTARCAGCGCTTCGGYCGAGAAGCCTCTGGTYGGGCGCATTCCCAAGAAATATTGTATYCTGGTRTTTTTGGTGTTGCTCGCGGCATTTTCCAGCGTTGGYTATTTTCTGACGATTGAATTAGCGCTTCGGCGGTATTATATCGCGGCGCTAATGTGGAGYCCGGGTTTAGCGGCGCTGGCAACCTGCAAATTATGCGGWATGCGYATCAGTGTRCTCGGKTGGAAATGGGGCCAGGCGCGCTGGCAGTGGTATTCCTACTTTATCCCTATTTTTTACGGCCTCGTAGCCTACGGCTTTATCTGGCTTGCAGGCATTGGCGGCGTGATTGATCCCCGTTTTCTGCACGACATTCGTGATACTCTAGGCCTTTCTGGCTGGTCTGATCTCAGTGTTGTGCTGTTCGCTTTCGCCATCCTCGGCATTGTTGATATGATCTGGCACACGGGTACTGCGCTCGGGGAAGAGATCGGCTGGCGCGGTTTTCTRACGCCGCAGCTTATGCGCCATTTTTCGTTTCCGGTAACATCATTGATCGTAGGGCTTATCTGGGCTGCCTGGCATGCGCCGCTGGTGTATCTTACGAAGTATAACGCGGGGCCTTATGACCTGAACCTGCAGATGCTAAACTTCACTATCATGTGCATCGGAATGTCGTTCGTCATGACGTATCTGCGCCTTAAGTCCGGTAGTGTCTGGACAGCWGCGATCCTTCATGCAGCGCATAATGCTTTTGCACTCATTCTGTTTGACCGGATGACGATCAAGTATGAAGAAACCCGGCTGTATAGCGGCGAGTTCGGTATGGTATTGCCAATTGTAGTGGTTTTACTTGGGGCGTATTTCTGGTACAGGGCAAGGAATGAAGGGCTTACAGCGCCCAGAGACCCTGAGGAATAGCCGATGACCGATTTGAAAAAACCAGCGGCTGCAAAGCCGGAAACTGCACCAGAAGACACGTTGAAGCCCGAAGCTCCAAAAGCTCCCGAAGCTCCAACAGCTAAAGAATATGGTGGCCGGGAAGGGCCCGAGCCAACGCGTTACGGTGATTGGGAAAATAAGGGCATTATCTCAGATTTTTGAACGGGTTAAGCTTTCGGCGCGCTTAATTCCGCACCGTAATCGCTTGCAATCTGGGCGTCTTCTTCGGCGTCTGATTTTTCAGCAGTTTCCTGAACGGAGTCAGCGGCCATTTCTTCAGGCTCGCTTTGTTCATCATGTGCAGAAAATCCGGAATCGTCCAACAGCGCCTTGAACTCTAACAACGCTTTTTCTGCTTTGGCACGGCCCATCCCTGCGATAAGGCCTTCGGTGAAACCCGGTTGTTTCATATAGGCGCGCGCCTGTAGTTCGGCACGGTCAAAACAGTCCCCAGCAGTAAAGTACCCATCTGCCATCATGGATAACAATTGTTCGGTCTTTTTCTGCAAACTGACATCCCGTTGATGCAGTTTTTTCAAGATCTGTGTATTGTTGAGGATGGTGCGGCAGAAGGCATCTAGTTTTTCTGCGATTTGCCGGCGGTGCATTTCCGTTAGTCCAGCAGCCATCACCTTTTTTTGTAATCCGACAAGTTCATTCATCCGGGAAAGGGGATGCTTACCCAACCCCTTAAAGGCCGCTTCGTGCATAGGGTTCACTAAGATCGGCAAAATGAAGTTCGCTACGGCTCGCTTGTTACTGTCACCAATGGTCACAATTTCCAAATCCAAAAGGGCGTGAATTTGCTCAATTGGTTTCTTGATACCCGTGATCAAGTCACTGATAGACTGGCTGTTGATCAGGCGACTGGCGCGGGCAACTACTTCTTGGTTTATCGCGTCAATTGAATGAATATCTTGCTTAAGGTTTTGAACGGTTTCTTGTAAGTCGTTCAGGGTTTCAAGTTGGGCGATCAATCCATCGTTATTAATGTTTCTGGAAGATGACAATTCAGCTTTGAGCCGATTGAAGAGCACGCGCGAGCATCTCGGAAGCATACTATCGGCAAGAAACTCGTTGAGGCGCAAGCACTCGGTACTAAAGGTGAAAGACCAATTGCCTTCTTCAAGAACGCTTAAACTTCCCGCTTGTAAGTGCGCAAGTTCTGTCATGAACATGCCGCGATCATCTTTTTCCCCGAGCAAAGCATCAAGTACACTATTGTGCATTAGAAACTCTGAGAGCAACTGATCGAGGCATTCAGTGACCCATTCTGCCTTGCCCTTTGCTAGAAAAACTGCGATTCGGCCGAATTTGTCGCCCATCGTCACTGCAGGCCGAACATAGTCGACCATGGTCGATATCAATAAAAACCGTTTGTTGGGTTTTTCTTCGAGTGAAACAATTATCGGTTTTAGCCTGCCCATTTCAAGGGAAGGAATACTTTCTTTGTTCGCCTTCATTATATCGACTGAAGCATCGATTACTCTGTATAATTTTTTCATTCGGTCCTGGATGGACCCTTCCGCACCTTCGAATGAAACCGCCGTTCGCTGGACGGCGTTTTGAAGTTTGCTGCCAAAGTTATAAAGCTGGTAATAATGTTCAAGGTTATGAAGCAGTTCGGTTGGCGTTATACGCCAATCTTTCAACGTGTTGCCAAGGAGTTGCCAAATCGACCGCAGGCCGTCCGGGCTATATAGGTCATCCGGCGAAAGGCACGGTGAGATTGTGCCTGTTTCGTCATACTTTGATGTTTTGCTGACGCGACCGCGAGACAGTATTTCAAGCGTCGTAAATTCATGATTTTGCTTGTTATAGGTTTCTTTTAAAACCCGGATACCCTTATAGCCTTTGGTGCTCCAAATTTGCTCGGCTTTTTGGGTGGCAAGCTTTCTGTCGTCAATGACTTCGAGGATGGTCCAACTGGTGCTTCTGCGTCCAAGTATTTCATAGTGTACCGTTACGCCGAAACTCACTGCATTCTCCTAACGAACTCCCCGTCTCCAGTTATCAATGGTATCACTTACTAAATTATTAAGACAATCAATATCTTGTTTCCAAGCTAAGCTAAAATGAGGGTCTCTACTAGCAGGCCTTCGGTGTTCATCTAGAAAATCCAACTGCACCCGCATGGGGCAGGCCACTCCTTCACCAGCGACAATACATTCTCTGTTCTGCAAGGTTGGTAGGGCTGCTAGGAAGTTCCCAGCGCCGTCTGGCATAGTATTGGCAACAAACTGTCTGTCCCGTCCGTTGTTTAATCGCATTGAAATGATAGTGCCGCATTGGCTGAGAACGGACTCGGATAAATCTGATGGCCGCTGGGATACAAGGCCTAGTGAAACGCCGTATTTTCGCCCTTCTTTGGCAATGCGTTCCAACGACTTTCTTGCTGACTGAATATTGGTATCGAGGCCCATATGCGGCACATATCGGTGGGCTTCTTCACACACCAAGAGGATGGGCGTTGAGCTGCTATGCCGTCTACTCCACATGGCAAAATCAAAAACCAGCCGACTGAGTAGTGAAACGACCACATCCACAATATCGGCCGGGACCCCAGACAGATCAAGTGTCGAAATTGGTCGGCCCTCTACAGGGAAACGCATCAGTTTCGAGACAAGCTCTGCCAGTGTATCTTGCACCACCATGCCAGAAAACATGAAGGCAAAACGCCTATCGCCTCGAAGCTCTTCAATTTTGTTGCGAAGCTTCAGGTATGGTCGCGGCTGGTCCGCCTTTTCTAAACGACCAAGGCCCTCGTCGATTGCCTGCAAAAGATCGGTCAATTTGTAGGGTATTGGCGTATCCACAGTCAGCCGGGTTAACTTGTAAGTAGGAGCCGCTTTCTTGCGGGCGGTAAACAGACAGTTTTTTAGAATGTCAATTTCAGCTTCACGGCCCGCAGTATTGCGGCCGACAAACAGTTCAACATGTTCTTCAAAATTCATCAGCCAATAGGGCAGTACCAGATCGTCCGTAGAAAYATGCACGCCGTTCGACGAAAAAGCGCTGGCATATTCCCCGTGAGGATCAAGGATCACGATATGGGCGTTTGGATGCTTTTCTACCATGCGGTGGATCAGCAGCGCCACGAGGCTGGATTTGCCTGTTCCTGTGCTGCCGAGAATGGCAAAATGCTTGGACAAAAGAGCCTCGGCCTGCAGTGCTGCCGGCACGTCCTCGTTGGAGAAAACTGTCCCTATTCGGATACTGTCATCGGATTGGGGCGCGAAGATTAGGGCTAAATCAGTGTTGGTTGCTTTTARGGCTGGGCAACCAGGAAGTGGGAATTTTTTYAYCCCACGCGAGAAACCTGATGGGCTGAGCTCGCCGAGMAAATCAATTTGAACAGACAAAGAGTGGGCATTGCCTTCCTTCTGATCAACGGAGCAAACTGCTCCAAAGATGAAGCTGTCTGAGACCGGTATCTTTAAGATGGTTCCTAATCKAAACAACGCAGCGGTGCCTGCGCCTTGCTGTGCAAGAGATTGGTCTACGTCGAGCCGCAAGGATGCCGGCGTGACATCGGTAACATGGCCGATTAGCGCGCTGTGAACTGGCGTGTTTCCAGCTCCGCTGCCACCAAAAGGAAAGCGAGAAGAGAGAGGCATAAATACCTCCTTTGCCTGATAAAGTTGTGTCTGCACGTCAAGCGTGGGGGAAGGATGTTAACAAGCTTTTAAAAAAGCAATTAGACTAAAATTGGCTYCGAAAAWACCGMTTTTTTGGYGCTACGCCTAGGTTAATTTTATARYACGCCTTGCTCGYGGCAATAGGTAATACACTCGTCTATTGATTGCTCTAGAGGCACCATCTTATACCCTAGTTCGCGTACAGCTTTGTCGCAATTAGCGTCTAGTTTTTCGCAGGAAAAGTGCGCYTCCTCTGGGGTCATCATTGGCTTTTTACGGCTGAAAACCCCCAATAATGCCATAAGCTGGGCGGCGGCTTTCAGTATGATYGCGGGGGTTGGYTTTTTAGGGRCAGGTAAGTTGAGTTTRGTGGCAGCAATTTCTAAAAATTCATAGAAAGACGCTTYTGGTCCACCAAGTATATAGTTCTCGCCAGCCTTGCCTTTGTGGTACGCGGCTAGAACTGCCTCGGCCACCGCACGGCCGTTGGCGAAATTGCCTGAGCCCGGAGGTGTACCGGGTAGTTTTCCAGCCGCCAGCATTATAATAAGTCGCGCCCAATTGTGGGCATCATAGCGGCCGACKATATGCGTYGGATTCACAATAGTTGCGTCTAGCCCGCGCTCAACTGCCTCTTTCACTTTACGTTCCGCGTAGGCCTTKGTTTGCGAATAGCTGATCCAGCTTTCTGCGCCATTGCGGGGTGTTTCTTCGGAAATGATTCCGGGATGATCGCCGAACACGGCAATCGACGAAACATGAACCATGCGTTTGACTTCTTTATCAAGAATGACTTGAAGCAATGTCCCCGTGCCTTCGATATTGACCTGGGCTTGTCGTTCAGCKTCTCTTTTCCAGGTGCTGGTATCAGCCGCGGCATGGAAAACACAGTCTAGGTCAGCGGGCATGCAGTCTCTAACTGTCTCCGGCTGTGATAGGTCGCCACTGACCAGCGTGACATCACTACTTAGTATTTTTGCGGCAGCGGGCATGTCTCGTACCATTGCAGTGACATGCCAATCAGCGTCCAATAAAACGTCAATGATGTGACGGCCTAAAAAACCTGTCGCACCTGTTACAAAAGCTGTTGGCATGAAAAACCCCAATCTGCGTACTATTCCCCACATCATGGTAAGTCATTGGCATGTTTTTGGAAATCAAATTTTGGAGAGGTTGTTTGGGAACTRGGGATRTYACTAARRGACGCRCCCCAAATRGCTGTGTTATTCGCCAAATAGGTGGGCACTGTTGCCCTGAAGTGCTGCGCCGAACACCAGCGCCAAGTCACCAGCAACGCTGCCCATAATACCGCAGAATATCTGAAGGCTTTCAAGGCAGATAGGGTCTTCGCCGTCTRCCGCTAACTGGRTGATNGTGCGCGGCTCATAATTGAGCGGTGTCGCCCCCTGTAAATGGCACAATTCGCGGTAAATACGCATCAAGCCACTACCTGATACCATTGTTTCCACCGATACCCGGCCAAGGTTTTCCTGCAGGCCAGACCACACGGCGGTTTCGCGTGCGCCKTGCGGCACAGAGGCGACGTGCCCACCTTCAATGGATACAACAGCAACGCCGTTTCCCGTGGGCACTAAAAGCGACAGGCCAAAGCCTGTGCCGGCGCCCAYCACCGCACACGGCGCATTTTTTGGCGTATCGCATGATTTAAGCGCTACGAAATCCACGCCTGACAGTGCTGGAATAGAACGCCCCAAAAGCACCAAAATCGTTCACCAACAGGATTTGATCAAAACCAAGAGCGTGCTCAAGGGCCGCATATCCCACTTGTCAACCAAGGTTGGTGATCCGGGAGCTGTCACCATTCATAGGGCCAGCTACTGCTAAGCAGGCTTTCTTTGGCCGCGCATCTTCATGCTCCAAAAAATACTGTTTGAGCATAGCGCCGGCGGCGCAAATTCTGCACAGGGATATGGCTAGAAAAATGGCAGCGTCGGCGTAGAACTTGAAAAATTAGCAATAGCCAAACGGGCATTCGTGCCGCCACTGTCTGCGAGAAGTGTTTTACTGCCAGCGGTGCTGGTAAGGTGACATGCCGCATCTTTCTGTTACACAAAAAATCGAAGTTAGAAGATCCTGTTCTAGGTCCTTGTMWAAGKSAWAKWWRYWAMMRKWWGMMRRCKSWRTYAATTRTTGATTTAAGTATTTCCAATATTGATCGTTCGTTGCGGTCARATTCTCTGTCCGAATTTGCCGCGGGAAWRCTGGGCGAAACGGGTAAGCTCGCGGCCTATGCCAAATAGGGGWAACAGTTATGCTCTCCACCTTAGATATTTCAGTCGTGGTCTTCTATGCCATTGGCCCTTGTTGCTGCGATTAGCTCTATGACCAATAGTATTTCAACCATCTTCTCAATGGGTATCTRTCCGCCTGTTACGAAAAAGGAAAATCGTAAAGACCTGATGACCGTTGGTCGTACAGATGCGGTTATCTCCATGATTATTGTTTTTGCCGTTGCCACCTCTTTATGGCAGAAAAAAGAAGACCACGAAGGCATTGTGGATCTCAGAGTTATTGATTTCAGTATAAAAACCAGCTTCAACGTCGCCTCGATCGSGGTGGTTGCCGTTGTTGCTGCACTGTATSCGGTATGGYRGTAATATTGYACGGGGCGATCTAGTCGCCCCTCCCTTTTTACGAGACTTTGCGACGTAATTTTTAAGATAGGCTAGGCTGCGATGGGTACTTCGGTAACAATTGATGATGTAGCGGCCAAAGCTGGCGTCTCTATCAAAACGGTTTCAMGGGTCGTGAACCGCGAGSCTAATGTCAGCCMYAAGACCGCGGCGAAAGTCAAAGAGGCGATAGCAGCATTGAACTATCGGCCAAACCCGTCCGCGCGGGGCCTAGCAGGCCGCAAGTCCTTTATGATCGGCTTTCTCTATGATAGCCCCAGCCCGAGCTACCTTGCCAAGCTGCAAGCTGGCGTATTAGAAGTATGCYACGACAGGGGCTACAGCCTTTCCCTTGCGCCTTTTGAGTATAACGACCCGAATGTTGCAGAAAATGTCAGGGCGTGGATACGGCAAAGCAATATTGACGGCATAATTGTAACACCGCCCCTCTGCGACAGTGAAGCCCTTGTAGCTGTGGCTGCAGAAGAAAGAACACCGCTCGTCGCTGTTTCCTCGCACGGCAACGGTGATGTGCACGCCGTTGTCATTGATGATGAAGCCGCCGCCGCTAGCATGACCGAGCATCTGATCGGCGCAGGCCATACCCGTATCGGCTTCGTCAAAGGCCACCCWGATCAYCRRTCKYMSASSSWKCGYKMCRWYKSMYWTYNGCCAAGSCMWKMWMSYYRCAGGCATTTCGCTCGATCCATCGTTGGTAGCGGGCGGGCTGTTTGATTCTGGTTCCGGCCTYAYKGCWGGCRAGACACTGCTWRGTTTRACCSACAAACCAACCGCRATWTTTGCGAGCAACGATGAYATGGCGGCAGGCGTRATGAATATMGCCCACCARATGARTATYCGCATGCCGGAAGACCTTGCAGTGGTCGGCTTTGACGACACGCCCATTTCTCAGCAGGTTTGGCCGCCCATGACAACGGTACGCCAGCCYATACGACTGATGGGCGTTGATGCATGTGAACTGCTGCTCAAATGCATCGAAGGCAAAATCGAAAACCTAACTGTGTCCCGCCACGCATTCGATCTTAAAATTCGAGGCTCCAGCAGCACCTTAACAGCTGCTTCCAAGATTTCCGCCTGACGGGGTAGTARGAAATAAAATTACGYATTATGGTCTGTTTACGCAATTTACTGACATGAAGCAGCGGCATTCTTGATGGCTTTTGGCCAGTATCAAGCCCAATGAAAGAGTTCTATGGTAGAGCAAACAAAACTACTGAGAGGCGAGACCCGCCGCCAGCATTTATCGGCAGCCTACTCGCTCGCGAGCAGTCTACTGGGCGGCAACAAAAGCCTCGACACGCTGACCTACGAGCTTGAAGGGCGCGGCACCCGCTGCCTTGACGGCAGGTTGGAACGMATGGCCAAACAGTGGTCCGAAGTTGATCCCGCTAAAAACCGCGAGCGTTTAACAGTGCTGATCGAAGGCCTTAGCARAGGGCCAACTGGTGAGCTGCTACCCTTTACAGATTTTAAAGCCGCAGTGGAAGAAGATATCGCAGGTTTTGTCACCACGGCTCACCCAACGTTYTCCTTATCCGCCGAGGCTTGGTCTTACGCTGGTGCATACTTCAAAGCGCTGGCCGCAGGTGACGATATCTCGAAGGCCACCGCACACCTGTCTGTGAAGCAAATTCAGCCAACGTCTTCGCCTACGCTATATGACGAACTGGACTATGCCCGTGTTGCCGTTTCYAACATGCGCCGGGCTATTCGCACGCTTTACGGTGTTGTTTTTGACTGTGCGGCTAAGTTCTATCCAGACGATTACAAATTCCTGCGACCAAAACTGGCGACTGTCGCCAGCTGGGTAGGTTTTGACCTCGATGGCCGTACCGATATCGATTGGTCACTGGGCGTCATATTCCGTTACCGCTCTGCTATATCAGGCTTGGATGAATGCCTCAGCCAGTGTCGCAAGCTGCCCCAAGGCGGCGAAGGTGCAGACACCGTTACTAAAATCATCGCTGGTTTCAATGACCTGCGCGCCTGCTTTGAGCTCGGTGAACGCACCCTGCAGGCGCACAAAGAAAGCCCCACTGGCCTCGGGGACCTGAACCAGCTTGCTATCGAAAACATGGCGCGTAAGGAAAAAGCGGGCAGTAGTATCAACGCCGCCTTTGAGACATTGCTTACACTTGATCTGGCGTATGATGTCTGGCGTACCGCCGCCACGCTCTATAGCGAGTGGCGCGCCATCGGTATGGGGCTGTCGCACATTCACTTCCGCCTCAATGCACAGCAGCTCCATAATGCTATCAGCCCAGAAATTCAGATGACCAACCGGCCTGATCAGAGCGCCGTGCGCAGGCACCTGCTGGCTGCAGTGACGAAGAAGCTGGACACCGTAAAGGCACAGTCGATCCATTACGGCACGTTAGCGGCCGAGCAAACAACAGCCCGCCGCGTGTTTATGCTGGCGGCTCAGTTCATGAAGCATTTTGATAGCGAGACCCGCATTCGCATGTTGGTCGCCGAAAGCGATACACCYTTCACGCTGCTSACRGCRCTTTATTACGCMAAGCTGTTTGGTGTTGARGGCCATGTGGAAATATCWCCGCTTTTTGARACMGCCATCGGMYTKGARCGCGGCGAYAGGGTCATTGCKGAGATYATAGAGAACCCACACTTCCGCGCCTATATAGAGCWGCAAGGCCGCTTCTGCATCCAACTAGGCTTCTCCGATTCTGGCCGTTACATTGGCCAGCCTGCGGCAACCCTTTCGATCGAGCGCTTCAAGCTGCGGGTCGCCAAKYTSTGKYSSMWASRRMWMSKYGNTCATRTTCRWCTGCYRYKMKWWGRWRMSSACSRYKAAKMSGYRSRYSGSSGYGSTTTCCCGGAAAGCCTCAAAAAACGTTTCCTCTATACGCATCCGCCGCGCGTTCGCGAACGGCTAGCCAGACTTGCCCGGCCTGAGAAGCACGAGGTTAGCTTTCAGGGCGGCGAGGGGTTTTTGTGGTTCCTTCAAGAAGAAACTGCGCTTGCCACTTTCACCGATTTTATGGAAGTGCGGCTTGATACGTATTCSTCTAAAGACGACAGGCTTTACGATGAGAAAGGCTGGTCGCTGGACTTCTTCCTCACCCTTGTGGAGTATCAGGAAAACCTGACGGACAACAAAGGCTACATCCGACTGATTGACGGCATTGGCCGCAGCCTGTTGTTCCCAACAGGGTCTCGCTCCCTCCGGCGGCAAAGTGGCAGCGCCGTACACCAGCGCTTGGAGCGTATCTCGCAAATTCGCGCAATCCCCCATAATGCCGTGCTGCAACAACTTGGCTATTTGGCCAACAGCTGTGCGGGGCTCGGCACGGCCATTTCGCGCTCTCCAGACAAATTCAATGCGATCCAYGCARAAAGTRMYCGCCTGCAAATGGTWACMAGCATGGCGCTTAACGGCCTCGCAAGGTCCGATGTCGGCGTGATCGAAGCGTACGCTAAGCTCCTAAGCCCCGGCTATTGGCTCGACCGCTGCGATAATGCTGCCTCTGACGATCAACGCGAACAGTTACGCCGCCTATCGGGCATGCTCGAAGGTCTGTTTGACAGTGACAGTGTAGAYGCCTGTATYCGYGATCTRCGCCGCGAYGCTGGYATGCTGACGGACTATCTTTCTGAAGACCTTGACCTGTCGATATTAGAAGCGGCAGCCTCTGACGCGGAACTGTTTGAACTGCACCAAATACGCATTGGGCTTATCCAGTATATCTTCGTCAAAGCAATGGAAATTCCGCGCTTCAGTACTCGGTTTGACTTCTCGCTTGAGGAGCTGCTTGTTGAAATGCTGCACCTTGAAGTGCCTGATACGCTGGCACAGCTACGCAAGATTTTCCCAAAAAGCCCTGCGCCAAATGAAGACGAAGTCTACGGCGAAGAAACCACCTACAAAAGCGGGGCGTCTTCGGGTTACGAAGAAGTTCACACCCATATTTTTGATAATATAGAAAAGGCTTACGATCTGGTGCTGATGCTTTCGGGGCTCATCGCCCTTAAAGCGGGTGCCTTTGGATAGTGCAAAATAGGTAGCCGCCCCGCGCGGTGAAACGGGCCTAATAAGGTCTGACATTTGGAACGATGCTATGGTTGATCTATTTGATTTGGTAATTTTTGGCGGCTCGGGGGACCTTTCCCGCAAGAAGCTGTTGCCGGCGCTTTACGCTGGTTTCGTGGCTGGCCGCGTCGACAAAAATAGCCGCATCATTCTAACCTCCCGCAGTGCGCCCAAAGGCGATTTACTCGGCTGGCTCAAGGACGTATTCAAAACCACAAAACCTGCATGCGATATGCAAAAAGATACGCTCGCAGCGTTTGCTGGGATTGTGCAGCAAGTACCGCTCAATCTTTCAAAAGGCGGCGAGGACTGGAAGGCCTTTCAAGCTATCCTAAACCAAAATTCTGAGCGCCCCATTGTACACTTCTTTGCTATCCCGCCAGCTTTTTTCACCAGCACCTGCAGCTTGCTCTCTGAATACGGCCTAAACGACGATCGAGCTCGAATTGTTCTTGAAAAACCGCTGGGGCACGATTTGGATTCCGCCATGGCCATCAATAATGATGTGCAGAAATATTTCCGGGAAGACCAGACCTTCCGTATTGATCACTATCTGGGCAAGGAAGCGGTTCAAAACCTTTTGGCGCTGCGGTTTTCCAACATCATGTTTGAAACATTGTGGACAGCGCGCACCATCGATCACATCCAGATCACAATCGCTGAAGACC
>JAESRJ010000361.1 GCA_016764715.1 Kordiimonadaceae bacterium
CTTCCATTGTGGCTAATGCCTCCTCGTAGGGCACAGGGGCCTCGGAGATGCGCCATTCTGGGGAAGATTGAACCATATTAAGGGATGCTTCTTTTTTTGGGGATATGTTGGCTGGTAGGGGCTTGGGTCTGTTTATATTAACGAATGGCTAACCCTAGCATGAAATTCTCTAAACCGTCGCACAGTGCGGCTGTGTAATTTAGCGTCTCTGAGGTGTGTTGTGAATTCAGTCGGTAAGGTCAATGTAGAGCTGTCAGTTGTGTTGGGCCGGGCCAGTATGCCGATCCACCAGCTCCTTAAAATGGGCCGCGGGGCGGTGATTGATTTGGATAGCAAGCATGAAGACGAATGCTGGATCTATGCCAACGGCGAACTGATTGCGCGCGGTGAGATTATGATTGTTGGTGAAAAGATCGGTGTATCTATCACCCGCCTGATGAGCCAGCTCGAAGTTTAGCAGCTATTGTGGGTCGCGGAAGTTGTCGTTTTCCGCCACTTTTCCGGTCGAACTATATTTGTTTTATAAAGCATCGCTTTTCTCCTTGCAGGGTCCAATCATTGCTGATAGATAATCGCCCGATCTTGCGGTCGTGGCGGAATTGGTAGACGCGCAGCGTTGAGGTCGCTGTGGGATTAATTTCCCGTGGAAGTTCGAGTCTTCTCGACCGCACCATAGCTATTTTTCGGTATACCTCATTTAGCCGAAAATACCTTTAAATACGTGCACTTGCACTGTATTTCAGAAACGGCGGATTTTGCTTTATTGCGAAATCCGCCGTTCTTCTTTAGTCTCGCCTTACCATTTTCTTACCATTGGATGATTCGTATGGCGTCGATTTTGAAGCGAGGAAAAAGCTGGCGGGTGAATATACCGCACCGAGGGCAGCAGCATACCGCAACATTCAAATCTAAAGCCGCTGCTCAGGAATGGGCGGGGAAAACAGAAATGCGCTTGAAGTCCTATATATCTGGACAGGCTGGAAAAACAAAAACTGTTGCTGATGCCTTAAAAAAGTATGCGGCAGAAGTATCTCCCGGCAAAAAGGGCGCCCGGTGGGAAACCATACGCCTAGCAAAATTTGAAACGTATGCTTTTGCGGATGTATTTCTAGCGGATTTGCTACCTTACGATCTAGCTGAATGGCGCGACCTGCGTTTAAAGGAAGTTGCCGCGCCCAGCGTATTGCGGGAGCTTCAGCTTCTATCCAGTGTGTTTAACACAGCCAAAATGGAATGGAACTGGATGACCGAAAACCCCTGTAAGTTCATTCAGTCACCGCCTAACAGCAGGCCTCGAGTGCGCCGGGTAACAGAAATAGAGATAGAATCATTAAAAATTCAATTGAATTACGAGCCGGGCGTGAAAATACGGCAGGCAAAGCAGTTAACCGGGGCGTTCTTTCTTCTCGCGATAGAGACAGCAATGCGGCTAGGGGAAATGTGTAAATTGCGAGCGGACAACATCAACATTGAAGAGCGTTTTGTTGAGTTGATTGACACCAAAAATGGTACTGATAGAAAAATACCCCTAAGTAAGCCAGCAATTGAAATACTCAGGGATGTAATTGCTACAGATGTAACCGTAGGCTCTGAAGTCGCGGGCGCGAGCTTTCGGAAGGCGTGTAAGCTGGCAAAAATAGAGGGGCTGCATTTTCATGATACGCGGCATGAGGCAACCACTAGGTTGGCTCAGAAGCTTGATGTGATGGATTTAGCGAGGATGACAGGGCATCAGGACTTAAGGCAGTTGCTGCGGTACTATAACGCAACACCGCAGGAAATAGCGAACAGGTTGGACTAGCGGCGGGCTTTTGCGATTGTGCGGGCTTTTGCCCACTTCAGGATATCGGCCTTTAGCCAGCACCTGTTAATATTGCCTATAATGGTAAGTNGGGCAGGGAAGCCTGATGACTTAACTATTTTATAAATAGTAGTTTCGCATTTATCAAACATCACCATTAAATCTTTAATGCTTACCGTGATTTTGTGTACAGGTGGTCGCTCAATCAAAGCTCTGATATTTGCCAGCTCTGTAAGTACCGTTTGAAGTTCTGTCATGTGTAAGCCCCTTCGCTTCTGTGGCTAAAAGGCTCTCGTTTTTTTGGGAAGTCAATAAATAATTCCCCAAAAGCGTAATTTTTGGAGAAACTTCTTTCAATAAAAAACATTTATTAATTGTATTTGTTTTAGGGGAGGTAGTAAATTTGTGGGGATGAGTACAGGAACCGGAAGGCGACCACTCGCGGCAAACCGTCTCGATAACCATTTGCCACTATAGAATACGCAGTAGCCCCCCGGTGCAACCGATACATTGGTTGCACGGAGATTATAGTTGCGCGTAACTAATATTTGGTAAATTTAAATGGTCTGTCGGGGTCGATTAGTGGAAAATGATACTATTCAAACACTTCTGAGTTGCACTTTGCTATCCACTCAGTTGGAACCAGAACGATGTGACAAGTGTGACGCTTATCGTCAATGTCAACTTCTCCCAGATACCACTCGTCGCCGAAGGCATAGGGAAGCTTCTTCTCAGGATGCTTCGGATGATTTTGATCAATCATAGGCACCAGATACCGTGACATATACTTGTAAAGGTCACAGCTCACCTCTTGCAGGGTCTCGCGATCAATTATCACTGCTACAACAATAAGGCCGCGCATAACCGGGCGCTGTACGGGGTCTCTGCGGTTGGGCGCTGCATAAATCTCTGAGGGCATGCCGCGCGCAGTCCTACCGTCATCTAGCAAATAGACGCCATTATTTGACATACTAAGTGCTGGATTGTCCAAATTGGCAAGCGCGCGAACTTTTTCCGGGTCAACTCCATAACTGATAAAAACGGGGAGAAGCCGGGCAATTTCGTCCGTGCTAAGGCCCTTTTTCTTGCGATAAGGAACCTCCCAACCCTTGTAAGTGCTCCACGGAATGGCAGCTTCTTCGGCTAGCCGAATGGAGGTCAACCGTATCCCCGAGCGCTCAGAGGCATCCTTGCGCAGTTTTTTTAGTAGGTTTGCTACATCAATCATAAGTATCGAATTTATGAGGAAATCAGATTGCATGCACTTATCACTCCGTCGAAAAACAAATATTGACAAATTACGAAAATGGGTAAATCATGCGCGCACCCCACGGAAAAGGGGCCGGTCGTTGTTTTTACTGTGGAAGGTGGAAAAGGCATCCGGTCCCTGAGTGGACCAGAACCGCCACTATAGGGGGCACCTATGAACATTTCGACAAAGCCGCATTCATTTGCAGTTAATCCGCAAAATTCAATCGCGTGCGAGCTTCCTGCGATGTTGTCAGAGTATTTAGGCACATTGCTACAGGCCGGAACCAATGCCCCCGGTTCCGGCCTACCTAATTTTGTGTCGCGGGGTGGAGCAGTGGCAGCTCGCTTGGCTCATAACCAAGAGGTCGCAGGTTCAAGTCCTGCCCCCGCAACCAATTCGCACGCCGCGCCCTGTGAGCCTGACCGGTGTGTATTCCGTGGAGATGAAAAGCCCGGAACCAATTTTGATGCACCAGCCTATGCGGCGCAAAGTAGTGAAAAATCACGGCTTCGGCTTTTGGCGGTTTTAAGCGCCCCCAAGGGTGAGGGTGGGCCGTTTAGCTATATCGCCCCGCAAAAGCGCCCCGTGGCCAATGTGGGCTTTCTCAGCAATTGCGTCGTGATGGAATACCAAAATGTCTAAATGCATGGAATGCGGACGAGCTTTTGCTTCCTATGCTGGCCATAAAGCTGGCCGCAAGAAGACTAAGTTTTGTGAAGCCAGGTGCCGCCAGAAGTTTCATGCTCGCCGAGCGAGCCGAGGCGCAATTCTATATGACATCGCTATGAAAATGCGGAAGCAACGCCGAAAAGGTGACTTCGCCAATTTAACTCACCAGATCGGTTTGTTTTTGGCTGCTGACCGGGAGGACGGTCGGGTTTCATTTTTTGATTATGCGGATGAGCCGATCCCGTATCAGATCCCCAAATTAGATCCAAAGGCCAAAAGATGAGCGCTTCGTCTCAAACTGATGTGCGCAATTTGACGGCTTYCCTAATGGTGTTGATCGTTTTTTTGCTTTTTTTCATTTTTTTCCTCGTTGGCCATATCGCTTTAACGCCTAGGTGCCCACACGCTCAAAGCCCATCCGTTGAGGTGGGTTTTGACCGTATGGGATTGGAAACTCCATGCGGAAGCGAAGAAGCAAGGACGGCTACCGGCACACGCGCTGGTGGCCGTTTTTCTCAAATTTCGGGCCTTGCTTTGGAGCTGCTTAGTTTCCCCAATCCGCGTCAGCGGTGCGGAGCTTCTTCACAAAACAAAAGGATATTTCCATGCTGAATAACAGAGTTCAACTAATTGGCAATCTTGGCCAAGACCCCGACGCTAGAACAATGAATGACGGCGATAACGTCGTTAACCTATCGCTCGCCACCAGCGACACTTGGCGCGACAAGGCAACCGGCGAGAAAAGGAACCGCGTTGAATGGCACCGGGTCGTTATTTACAATCAAAACCTTTGCAAAGTTGCGAGCGAATACTTGAAAAAAGGCTCTCAAATCGCAGTTGAGGGTAAATTGCAAACCCGCAAATATACCGACAGCTCAGGCGCGGATAAATACACGACTGAAGTTGTGCTTCCAAAGTTTGGCGGTGAACTGAAAATGTTGGACAGCCGAAGCGAAACCAGACCCGGTTTTTCTGGTGAACAAACGGTAATACCGGGACCTAAAACGCACGGCGCAAATACTGCACCTAACGGCGCTGGCGGCCTAAATGATGAAATTCCCCTGTGATGAAAAACCAGACAACAGCGGAATACCATTGCTGCCCAAAATGCGACACCGTTTTTCTGGGCAGCGGCTTCTATGAACACGTGATGGAATGTAAGGGCAAGCCTGAAATTGACGAAGATCAACAGCTTGCAGTGATCCATCACTACACGTTTTCTTATGGCACGCTTTACCGCTCAAACGGGGAGGTGGTTTGTCAGACATGAGCCTAAACTCGATACATTGCAGCATTAAATATTGCCCCTGTCTGAAACCGCAGGAGGCAATATTGTGTGGACGTCATTTTGCGATGATCAGAGACGTTGACCGGCAATACCTGCTGTTTTTCACCAGAACAGGCGACTTAGGCACCTACTGGCGCTTATGGCGCGCCCTGATAGCTAACCTGGTGGATTTTGACCGGAAATTCTTAGCGAAATTCTCAAATAAAAAGCTCCGTTCCGATGCATACCCCACCCCCCTAACAGGGGTATGTAGACGTACAGACCCCTCTAACCTAAACACGCTGTAAGTACCGGTCACCAACAATGACAGGCCGCGCACCCCCACAAATTAGAAATGCACCAATTCCGAAGGGATTTGGCCGCATGTTGGCGGACGGTTTTGACTGGTGGGAAGAAGCCCTAGACCTGAGCATTTCTTCCAAGCTTTGGGAGTATCTACAGTTTCACAAATCAAAAGCAATCGAACTAGACAACACACGTTGTACGCCGGTTAGTGTTGAAATATCCGAGGTTTCTTTTCAGCTCCTGCCTACCGGCGCAAAAGGTGGCCGGGAATTCGTATTGATCAATGGCAGCTACCGCATTGAAATGGCCTCGTCTGAAAAAAATTGGTGCATCAAGTGGCGGGCAACTAGTGCCGCTTTGTGGCATCACCCAATTGAAGCTTTAAGAGAGGGCTTGTACKACCTGCTAGAGGCCGCAGGATGTACACCAAAAGACCCTGACGACTGGCAGCGCCTTAGCCGCGTTGATTACTGCTTTGATATTCATAGCCCGGTATTCACGGGCCAAATGTACCCCCGCATTGTGAAACAAACCGTATGCCCGTCAAAAACAAAGGTACGTGGTGATTTTATTGTCCAAAAGACGGCCATAGAAACACTGACGATTGGTATGGGTTCAAATTGCCAAGTCCAAATTTACGACAAAACCAAGGAAATTACAGAGGCCAGTAACAAGACATGGCTGTACGATATTTGGAGTGTTGACGGTGATACAGGCGAGATTGATACTAAAGATATAAAAACGGACGTGTGGCGCGTAGAAATACGACTAAGGAAACAATGGTTAAAAGCTCGAAAAGTAAATAGACCGGATGCTTTCATGGCTAACATTTACGAGCTGCTTGCTGAGGCAATTTATAACCGCAGGCTTTGCCAGCCAAACCGAGACASCAAYCGCCGCCGCTGGCCKATGCATCCTCTTTTCGTGATGGTTTTAAAYCGGATYAGTAACCCAACRTCATTTTTARATATYGACCTWMGRCCRACMGGGCGGGCYGATGTTTTAAAGAAAATTATCAAGCGAAATATAGCCGGTTCGCTGCGATCCCTTGAAGTGCTGTATTCCCGAGAAGATGAAATTTTTAAAGACAGCAGCGCCGCGCATCTGATGATGGAGATTTTTAGGGAAATGTTGAACGACCCGGATCACGGCGAAAAAATCCGGCGATCGTTAGAAAAATACGAACTGGTGGATAGCCACCGATGAACTAAAAAACGCTTGCAACAGACTTACGAAAAGCGTAATAAATAGGGACTGTTTCGACTTTTTTGATTTTCCGCGGGGTGAACGCTGAACTTTGAAAAAAGAGACACACACATGCACCAACAATCGTTTGATTTTAACCTGCCGTTCAATATGGGCCGGGTCGAAGCGCTAATCAGCCACAGGCCATTAGACGCTGAAAATATCCTACTAATCGTACACGTTAAAACCCTGCCTAAAATGTTCCGGGCTTTCCTCCCCAAGAAAATGTTATCCGAGCCAATTGAGCGCGTGCTTAAAAGGTCGCTGTTCAAAAACTGGGGCGAAAACTTCATTGAATGGTCGGAGGAACCGGTACCAGACGCACCCGCGAGTTCGGACAATGGATAGGTCGCTAGTGATCCCGCTGCCGCTCAATTCGGTTGCTTCTGCGGCCAAGGGCGAAACCAAGCGGGCAGTGGGCCTGTATCCCTGTTTTAACGATGGCCTTTGTGACCAGTTTATTTTGATCAAGCTGGACCGGCAAGGGTACCCTTACGGCACTTGCTCGCCCCATGAGGTCAATATTCATGGGTGTAGTAAGCGCAGCCTGAAGGCCGCGCAGGAAGATATACCCGAACRAACATTTGAAGCGTATCAGCAAGCCTTAGATCGGGTAGGGGTTGAGAATATTCCAGACGCTTACATTCGGTATTTAGAGAATGCCTGGGTGAACCATAAGCCGGAACAGCAAGAACCAATTGAGGAGGCCGATGATGCAAGTATCTGCATTGCAGACGGCGCGTAAGTTTGGCCTGTCTCCGCCTACAGCTACAAAACCGGAAACCGGTCCAGACCGGTCAGAGCGGTTTGACCCATCTGGACCGGTAGGACCGGAAATACCGGTACAAAACCCGGTCCATACCACACAGCCGCCCGCCAATGACGCCCTATTAGGGTTGGTATCAGGCCCAGCAAAAGACCCGTCGAGCGAATTGGGTGCAGGGTTTGAGCCTAAATATGCTGTCGAGCAAGAGGGCGGCGGCTGGCAATCAAAGACGCTTGAACTTGAAAGCGCGGCTGAAAATATCGGTCCTAAGTACCTTGAATTTGATGCGAAGGCGGCAACCATCACCGCTCCCGCTATGGACGAGGCAGACTTTATAGAATTTTGGGCTGTTGATGCATGGGATGCACTGTCTGGTGTGTTCATGATGTTCCGTTTTGATATTTCCGAGATTGAAACGGACGACGACGAGCTAGAGCAAGCGAGGAAGGCAGCCAAGAACCTGTACAGGCTGGCTAAACGCCGCCCAAAGCTACTTGGTTGGATGCTCACTGAAAGCACGCTTGAGGGCGCTGATTGGATGATGTGCATAGGGTTTTTCGGCGGAAAGGTGGCCGCTGTAGTAGCTGGCATAAAAGAACGTCGAAAAGAGAAAAAAGCGAATGCACTCGCGACCGGTTCAGACCCGTCTGGACCGGTCATAGAAGGCGAGGCCAAGCATGTCTAAATTCGAAAGAATAGGGCTGTTTGGCAAGTCGCAGTCTGGAAAATCCACCATGATGGACCGCATTCTGCGAGGCCAGCCAAGGGTTATCTTGTTTGATGCACTGCCCGCACGCGCTGAAAACGCGAGCCGTGAAGGGTATGTAAAAATTGAAACCATGATTGAGCTGCAAGAGGCGGTCAGACGGAACTACGAAACCGGTTTTCGCTACTGGTTTAAGCCGGAAAATGACGAAGACTTTCTAGTGTTGGCGCTTTCAGACCTTTCCAAATTTATGATCGATCATCAGGACCAGTACGCGGCTAAATACGGCCTTAAAAATATCGCCGATTTAGTCTTTGCTGTTGATGAAATGGCGGATTGTTACCCAAACCATGCCTTGCCTAAAAAGCTAAATGGGTTTTCCAAAATGTGCCGGTCCGGCAGGCATTCGCGTATTCACCTAATCGGCGCAACACAGCGCCCAGCCGAAGTAGGGACCAAATTTAGGGGCCAGCTTGAAAAACGGATATTTTTCACCCTAACAGAACCGGCAGATTTGCGAGCTATCGCAGACATCGGCGGCGCTCAAGGTCGCATGCTGGCGGAGGCTGTTAGCCAACTAAAGGCGCTTGAATATATCCGAATGGAAAACGGCACTTACACCAACGGAAAGCTGACTTTTCCTAAAGCCTAGACCGGTCTGGACCCGTCGCGACCGGTCCAGACCGGGAAAATACCCGGTCCAGACCGGTCTTTTAGGGGTTTGGTCTGACTGGTTCGATTTGTTTCAATACTCGCGACTTCAATTTGTGGAGCGCAAGAAATGTTTGAAGGAATTTCGATGGAGAAATTCATAGGCGCACTGGTTTTATCTCTCGTCGTCTATGCACTGACAAAACCGTTCAAGCGCGCAATTGATAAAGCTTTTGATACTTNAAAAAAGCACTGGAAAGGAACTAAACGTGAAATTCGATATGAAGGATTTTAAAACCTTAACGCTGATAGTTGTYGGCGGTGTCATTGTTATGTTGCTGCTTTATGCGGGTGATGAATACGATATTCCACTCCTGAAAACAGCTCATGAAGGCGCTGGCGGTTAACCCTTAAAAAATAGGAGGGCTAACCATGCCTCAAGGTACACGACTATATATTGAAAACCGGAATACAATTTCAGTCGGCGACGGTTCGCCCACTACAATTGATGTGCCAGTAATGCCCGGCATTATTCACGGTAATGATTGGGAATACGCTGAAGGCGGCACCCTTGCCAGCCGCGCAGTGATGGAAGCCGCAATTGAGAAGGTTGAAATTCAAGTTGCGAGCAATGTTTTTAGCACCTTTTTGGTGCCAGACCTGCTAAAAATGAATGACTTTTACGGCCATAATTTTGTGGACGGCTTCTTGTCACAAATGTTCTCACAGGACTACCGTCAAAACGCATTTGATGCAGAACGCACAGCCTTTGTGCCGGGTGCTCACCGTGCGCCAAAATTCCGTATTTTCATTAATGCGGGCCGGGTTTCCCCGAGCCTGAAAAACCATCTGATTGTTGAAGGTGTTTCTGATGCGGGGCGCAATAAAATCGCGTCTATGCCTGATGATACCGTGCGGCCACTTATCCGCCATGAGGTCGAGACAATCACGCTTACGGATACTGGCAATGTGGCTACGATCTTTAAATATGAAGGCCGCACAGAAGGTATTCGCTCGCTAAACTTTGAGGGTGCCAATATCACCGGTATTGTGATCAAGGTGAACGGCGTAGAAAAATACGCTTACAAAAGCCTTGCGCGCTTGAATGAATTGCTCATGCAAAGCCGCGCTGTGGCTAATCCTCAATCTGATACATGGCACATCAATTTTGAACTGCTTGGCGGTTCGCTTGATGGTGTCTACCGGCCACAATACGGCGGGTTCTCACCGGATGATATTGAGATCGAGATTTATGCATCCGACACAACCAACGTGCGCCTTTTGTCTGAGCTTTACGACAAGCCAAAAAGCCGCACACAAGCCTAGGAGGTAGATGATGCCACTCCCAACAGGATTACTACCAGCCGCCCAAAGCACAAGCTCGTCAAGCAGCACGGGCGGCTTTGGGGGCTTCTTCGATAGCCTGCTAGAAGTTGGCTCTGCCTTTGGGACGAGCTTACTACAGCTAGAGCTTTTTGACCGGACTCTGGACGCAAGAGAACGGGCAGCGGCAACAACGGGCGTAAACGGCGGCATAAACGGGCCAGCAATAGCGGCGGATGCTGCCGCCGCTGCCGCTTTGGCCCAGCAGAATAGCGGCTTTGGGGCGATCTTTTCAGATCCTCAAACCCTGCTGTTTATCGGTGCTGGTGTGCTGGTGCTTCTGCTGATGTTTTTTGCTCTTAAACGAGCGAAATAGTGCCCAGCCTTCCCTCACTATTTGGTGACGGTGCAACGTTAGGCCTTGGGGGTGGACCAATCCGCTCCCAAGACCAGAATTTTGTGAGTTTTGGAACGGGTGCCGTCAACTTTGGATCGGCCGAAAATTCTCAAACCAACCTAATTATTCTCGCCTTTGTAGTGATCGGATTTATCTTATGGCTAACGTTACACTCCAACCGTTAATTGATTTTGATGTCCGGGCCGTAAACGATTTGTCCGAGGTCGGACCAATTGATTTTTACAGGCAGGAACAGGCTCAAGGTGTGGGAGCACTTTATGCCGTAATGAACAATAACCGGCGTGTTGGGTCTGTTTTGATCCGGCGCGAAATATTGAGTAATGGGGAAAAGCAATGCGTTGTCGTTGCTGGTAAAGTGCGATCAGAAAGCGCGATACTTGACCCCGGCATGCGTGAGATTGAACGCAGAGCCAAAGCCAACGGCTGCACAAGCATTCGCCTGCATACAGACCGTATAGGCCTTATCCGAAACCTATTGAAGCGCAACCCCGACGCGGAAACCGTTGTCGAGTGGGATTTGTAAGCAATGGGCCGCACGTCACAGCGCACAGAGAACCGCACAGCGCAAACTGATGCCCGCGTGTTCAATGAAATTGACAACGGCATTGAGTATGAACAGCGCCTTGAAGATAGTTTTAACACGACCTTCGAGCTTGAGCAGCGTACCGAGGACAGTAACAACACATCCTTCGAACTTGAGCAGCGTACCGAGGATAGTTACAACACATCCTTCGAACTTGAGCAGCGCAATCAGGACAGTAACAACGCTACGGGCAATGTTACCGCTACGGGCAATGTTACAATTGAAAGTGAAGCCGCATCAATTGCAGCGGCTCAAGCTGCTTCAGAAGCCTCAATAGCAGCGACAGAAGCTGCAACAGAAGCTGCAATAGCATCGGCTGAAGCTGCAACAGAGGCCGCTGTTGCCGTTGCTGAAGAGGTGCGGCGTTCCTACGAGGCACTTGCGGAGGCGTCTACAGCGCAGGTAGAGGCCAACTCACGCGCCACTCAAGTAGCTCTTGAGGAGGCGCGCCGCACGGCAGAGGCCGCGACACAGGCGGCAACAGACGCCGTTGAATTCGCGGCAAGTGCCATTGAAAGCGCGGTACGGTCTTCAAACGACGCTGTTGTTGATATTGCCCGCCAAGCCCAGGCGACGGCTCAAGCCGCAGTAGAGGAAGCCCGGCGCACTACAGAAGCCACAACAGAAGCTGTTGCAGATGTAGCCAATAATGCGCTTTCCGTTAATGAAAATATAGCGCTGGCGGCGCTAGACAGTAATCAAAACGTAATTGCGGGCGCTGGCGAATTTGCTTCGAAGACGCTGGAAGATAGCAACGACCTGTCAGAGGCCTTCTTAAAGGAAGCGCAAGAAACCAACCAACTAGCACTTAATTCCGTAACACCGGGCGGGCTGGCTGCGGCAGATGATCAAGCAGACCTGTTTGTCATCGGGGCCATTTTGGCCGCTGTGGTTCTAATTGTTTTTGCAACGAGGAAAAGCTAATGCCCCAACAAATCCCAGACCCAATTGAAGAAATGGTTGACGGTTCTCGCGCTGTAAAAATCGCCGATTATAACCCGTTTCGCAAGTTCATAAACATATGGGCGGGCGATAGTTACCTCTATTTTGGAAGCCGAAATGTAAGAGCTTCAGGGGTTGGCAATCGCATACCCCCAAACGGTCAAGCCACTATTGATGCGACGGATAGCGACCAAAATAAGGGCGAAGTGTGGGTTATTCGCGTGGCCGCCACCTCTGGGTCATGCGCTTTTACCGAGGAAAACGCCAATGGTTAAAATAACAAATGAGCAGCTAGAAGCAGATGTTGCGCAGTTGTTGGCCTTGGTTGACGGCGTGGTCGTTACGCACGGTACGGCCATAATCAACCTGCAAAGCACCCAAATCACACAGCACGACGATATTACCAGCCTTGGCGCGGTTCAGGGCGAGGCAATCCTGAATTTGCAGACCGTGCAAGTCTTGCAGGATGACCGGTTAACAACATTAGAAGGAGCGCCATAACATGGCTACCAATCAAGAAATTACAGACCTTGTAGCCGCAGGGACGGCGCTTAAAACTACGTTTGAAGCCAAGCGCGACGAAATCGACGCAGCCGTTGATAGTCTGAATACTGCAAAGGCCAATATTGTCACCGACGAAGTGGCAACGGCTCAGAGCAAAACCAACGCGGCAACCGACGCGGCGGCAGTTGCGTTGAATAAAACAAACTCAGACAATGACGCGGCTGCCGTTGCTGTGGCTATAGGCAGTATCGACAATGCGATTGTGCCTAAGCTTCCAATGCTTAATCTTTTGAAAGATGGCGGGCGCTTTGCCGGAACAACTGACCACATT
>JAESRJ010000047.1 GCA_016764715.1 Kordiimonadaceae bacterium
AGCTGCGTGCGGGCATGAGCGTGACCGCGAACCTGCCGATCAGCCGTGAGGGGCAATTCATCACCGTCCCCCGTGATGCGGTCCTGCTTCGCCCCGCTGGCGCAGTGGTTTGGTACGCCCAAGCGATGGGCGGCCCGTTGCCCGCAGCGTTTCCCGAGCCGGTGACGGTGTTGTTTGGCGTCGGCGGCCGCTACGCCGTCGAACCCCTGCCCGGCGGAGCGTTCCCCGCACTCACCGCCGGCACCCAAGTCGTCATCGAAGGCGCAGAACTCAAGAACAAGAGCTTGATATCTGAGTATGAAAAAGCAAATGCGCAAAGGAAAGGTACAAATTGTGAAAACACTAATGAATGAAAGAACTTGTATAATGGTAACGTTTAGGTTACCATTATGATAGAGGTCAGAGAATATCTATATGAGGATGGAGACAGCCCTTTTCAGGACTGGTTCAATAGACTTGATACGGCTGCTGCCGTAAAAGTAACCGTCTATCTGACACGGATGAGTAAAGGTAACCTGTCCTCAATTAAAGGTATCGGCAGCGGTATCTCTGAGTGCCGTATTGATTGGGGTCCTGGCTACCGAATTTATTTAGGCCAAGATGGGCCAGAACTAATCATACTACTCGGCGGCGGCACAAAAAAACGCCAGAACCAAGATATAAAAACCGCCAAGTCACTCTGGCAAGAATATAAGAGACGAAAAAAGGAGGATAAAAATGCCGATAACACGAGATTTTAGAGATACAATACAGGCCAGAGCGAAAATTGATCCCGAGTTTCGCGCTGGGCTATTTGTGGAGGCTATCCAAGCGATGTTATCCGGKGAKACWGASAYYGGWAARKCSMTKYTWCGKRAYTAYATCAAYGCMACAAYMGGCTTTGAWRARCTCKCRRWNATKASARNAYAAATCSCCCAAAAGCCTCATGCGGATGTTAAGCTCAAAAGGCAATCCTACTGCCAAAAATCTGTTTGGAATTGTCCGTACCTTGCAAGAGCAAGAAGGCTTATATTTTGAGCTTAAGGCGTTGCGGTAATGCCACTACCCGCAACGATAGATATAGTTTGTCCCATCAATATTGATTTCTGAATAATCCACTCCCAAATCCCGCGCTATGGCGTCATAATCCAGATAACATTGAATGTTTTCAGGGATATCGCCAAACAATCCCTCATCTATAAACTCATAGGCTAAGTCTTTAAGGCTATCTATTTCATACAAATCGATATCAAAATTATTTGGGTCTGTGCTTTCAAAATCAAAACTGTAACTGCACTCCCCTACGGCAATGATCAATTGAATTTTTTCATGATCATCCCAATCCTCATGCTGTTCAATGAATTTAAGTATTGTCCCTTGGTATACGCCCGCCGAGTACCCTTAAGCTGCTTCTTTGAGGCTATTGTCTTTGAAGTTCCAGGGCAGCAGGTCGTCGATGCGGTTGATCGGGTGGTCAGCAATGGTGTCAAACACCCAAGTCAGATAGGCTTGGGGATTGATGCCGTTGAGCTTGGCTGTCTCGAGGAGAGTATACGCGGCGGCAGCGCGATCACCGCCTTTATCTGAGCCGTAGAACATGAAGTTCTTGCGGCCTAAAGCTATAGGCCGCATGCAGCGCTCTGCAGGATTATTGTCGATCGCTAATCGACCATCTGTGAGATAGACCGCTAGCCGTTTCAGTCGGGTGATGCCGTAGCGAATGGCCCCGGCCAGAGGGGACTTGGCGGGTATCTTGTTTAATTGGATGGGCAGCCAGGCTTGTAGCGCTTCAAACAAGGGTTTTGCCTTTAGTTGCCGAACCTGCCGTTTGGCTTCTGGCGGCATTTTGCGGATCTGTTTCTCGATCCCGTACAACACAGCTATCCGATCTAACGCCTCTTTGGCAATCAGCGAACCGTTTGCTTTATAGATATCAAAAAACTTGCGTCTGACATGGGCGAGGCAAGCAACTTCAGTGATCTTGCCCGTACCGTAAAGCTTTTCATACCCTGCATAGCCGTCAGCATGCAGGAAGCCTTCGTACTCCTTTAGGTGCTCCTGCGGCCGTGCGCCTTTTCGGTCAGGGGAATAGCGGTAATAAGCAGCAGGTGCCGCCTCACCCTGCCAGTCACGTTCATCGCGCAGGTATGTCCATATCCTGCCGGTTTTGGTTTTTCCCGTCCCCGGTGCTTGTACCGGCACCGGTGTATCATCGGTGTGAATTGCGGCGCCGCCAAAGACATGTCTGGCAATCGCTTCAACAAGCGCCCGGACCAGTTCCATACTGCGGCCAACCCAATCGGCCATGGTATTGCGGCTAATCTCTACGCCTTCACGCGCATACATGCCGGACTGGCGATGGAGCGGCAAATGATCCATATATTTTGATGTAAGCGCATGAGCCAAAAGACCAGGACCGGGCTTGCCTTTCTGTATCGGCAGCGAGATTGCGGGTGCTTGTTTAACAGTGTCGCAGCTACGACACGCCATTTTTAGCCGAATATGGCGTTTTACCCGGAAGCTCGCAGGTACGTAATCCAGCACCTCGGTAATATCTTCGCCTATCCGGTGCAGAGATCCGCCGCAGCAATCGCAGATACCATCATTGGGCAGATGTTCTGTGATGTCACGCGGCAGGTGTTCCGGCAAGGGCTTGCGCACCGGTTTCTTTTTCTCTTCAGCCTCCGTAATTGTTTTATCGATGTCAGGTTGGTTCTGAAGAATTGCAGCTTGCTCGGTGAGCATATCCTCAAGCGTGAGTTCCATCTGATCGACGATACTGTCGATTGCTTCAGACGAAGAGCCAAACCGCGCCCGCTTGAGAGTGGCAATCTGAAGCTGTAACTTCTCGATAACAAACCGCATCTCAAGCACCATAGCGTTTGATTCTGCAAGGGTTTTGGGCATGGGAAAAGGTGCTGTGATCATGGGCATTTTATAGCTCATGCACCGCCGAAAAGCTATATACAATGTCAAAGAACGAGGCAGAAAATACAGAAAAACCTGGCTGGATTTTGGGGGCCAATCAGCCCGCTGCCAGTGGTCGCCATGTCTTCTTCTGTATGCGCCAATCGATGCCCTCCAAGAGCATCGATAACTGCGATCCACTGAGCGTGATTTTACCGTCTTCAGCTCTGGGCCAAACAAACCGGCCACGCTCCAACCGCTTCGTGAACAGGCAGGCACCTTGTCCGTCCCACCAGATAATCTTGCAGAGATCACCACGCCGCCCGCGGAAGATAAACAGGTGACCAGAGAARGGATCTTCGAGCAGTGCTTTTTGCACCAGCATCGAGAGGCCGTTAAAGCCTTTCCGCATGTCCGTGACCCCAGCAGCCAGCCATATCCGCGTGTTCGACGGTACAGGGATCATGGAACGGGGCTCGGATTATTCGGCTTCAGTGCTGAAAGGGCCTGGTCGAGTAAGGATAGATTGAAACCACTACCACAGCGAAGCTTTGACCCACACGGCAGATCAATTTCAAGAATGTCTGCCGCAGCCTGACCGCTACCAACAGGCGGTTGCTCTGGAGCGGCTTCAACCTCAACCGGTACCAAACAGACTTCTTTGCCTGCTGTACTCTGCCCCGCTTCAGCCCCGAACTTCTTGCGCCAGTTAAACACCATGTTGGGATTAAGCCCATTCCGCCGTGCTATCTCAGACGCTGACAGCTCCGAAGCAGCCGCTTCTGCAACAACGCGCCTTTTAAACTCTTCGCTCCACCGACCATGAGGGCGTTTCCGTTTATCTGCCATAAATCAAATGCCTGTAATCCAAACAGGCACAATGCCCGTTTCGCTCAGACACTCTTAATTTAAATGGAAAAACTTGGGTAGGTGGGTATCACCGGGCGCACACCTCAAGGTGGACTGTATGGCGATACCTTTTCCATCTTTTAAATATAACTTCCACATAGCAGCAGATTCATGCTGGTTCATATGCCAGCAACTAACTTTTGTCAGACGCGTGAGCTCGTAAAACGCGTCCGAAGTATGTTTTTGCTGAAAATCGCTCTCCACACCGAACACGCCCTGTGAAGTTTTTAGACGGTATGCAAAGTGTCTCTTGGTAATGGAGCCTTCAAATGCATCGTCAAACTGCCTAGCACTCGAAAAGTAAATAGCTTGCTGTTCTAAGAGGGATCTGAATTTTTCCAGGTCAAGATATCGCCAGATTTTCAAAGTGAGGAGCTCTGTTGGCTCCCAATTGTGTAGCAGATTTATGTGGTCCATTATTCCCGGTCTGTATAATTTTGTTGCAATTTTCTTTTTTTGAAATTTCTCATGATTTTCATCAAGTTGCCACATGATAATTATTATTATCTAAAGCTTGCGAGGGCTTCTATTTTTGCAGGACGTTAATTTGCAGCATTTTTCTCTTGCCATGACTCCAATATAAATAGTGCGAGAGTATGTGCGGAGTTCACAGCTAGGCGAACATGTCGGCCTTGCAGCTTATAAATTTTGTTACCCGAGCCATGCGCTGAACTGGTGTGAGTGCGGAGCGCACCGATTCCACTAATTGTCGCAAATATTCCGGTCATTATTTCTTGAAGATCGCGGTCCCCAATGTTTGATGGATCAATACCCAGGTCCTTTCGCACCACATTCCAAACCCCATTCAAATCTTGTTTTTTTGGCATCGTTAAATGCTCTTCTTCTATGTATGTTTTGCACACAGATTCAAGAATATTACACGCTGCGGACACAGCCTCTCTCGGGTTAGATCCTGTATTTTTAATTGCTCGATCGAACTCCATATCAATTGCCTTAAAGTCTCTCCGGCGGATATGTTCTAAAAGTGAAATTGACGGCAACGACGCACCTGAGGAAATGCGCCCACCTGGGATATAGTTTAGACTTGCCCGATCCAGTGCCTTTTGAATTTTATTTTTTCGCTCAACCGAAAGGGTCTCATAAGGCAATGGAGCATCTGGGTCTTCAACTACAACTTCCATATATGTTTCAATTAGTCTGCCAGCCACATCCAACGGATTGCTTGCGTCGTCTTTGTTGGTACGTCGCAGCCACTCTAATGCTTTGACGTGCTTGCTTCCTTCTGGAGGGTCCCCCGGCGCATCAGCATACATAAAAAGGCTATCTAAGCTGGCATGTGTTTCTGTATCTGAAATGATATCCGCCAATACTGATATCAGGGGCGCAGGCAAACTCGTTCTATTCATAATTAAGCAAACTTACTTCAATATTTGTGACTGTCTAACTTAAGAATAAAACTTTTTATTGTTTTAGTACAATTAATAAGAAGTATTATTAGGGGGCCTTTATCTAGACTCTGTTGGGGAGGAAGGCGACTGTTGGTGTCAAGGATGTGGGAGTGATTAATCCTCAATACTCTGACATGCGGCCTTAAGGCCATTCCCCAACTTATCCAAGGCGCTTAGCAAATCATTTATGTCTCGCTCTGAAACTACAATCCGCTGCCCTTCACGGTAAACTGTATCGCCTGATTTCTTTAGATAATCAGCATCCACAATACCTTCGTTGTGAGCCAAAATGTGTCGCTTCTGGAAGAGAACAGCCAGACCTAACAGTTCGTCAGGGCTCAACCAATCATCATACTTTTTCTGAACGGCTTTAAACCACAAATCGCTGCCATGCTTTAAACGCTGAAACGCGTTTCGAGGAGCTGGACCAAAAGGAGCATAAAGTCCTTCACAATATTTTTGAAATGCTACCACACCATCAGATATACATGTCTCTATCAGCGAGCGGCACGTTAACTCGGCATCATCCTTTCCCACAGATGAAGTTAGGGCTTCGCGAACTGTTTCCACATTGTTCTTTTTGGCTCTAATTTTGCGCAAGGAATCGGAATAGGTCTGAAGAACTGAGTTGTGTCCACATGCAGGACAAAAATACGCACTACCGATAACTGCAAATCGTGTCATACACGCCTCACACTGAATATCCAGCTGCATTTCTTCTGCGGCTCTTGCTGGAATGACATGTGTTCTTTTTTTTCCACCTTTCACTTCAAGAGACATAGAGATGAAGCTGTTTTTGGACTGAGACCGGTTAAATTTTTGAGCCCCTGACTTCATGGCATTATGAATTCGGCCTTCTAAAACTGCCATTGCTTCTGATTTACCATGTTCAATATGCTCAAGGGTGTACCAGTGGTCCGATGGCGCCTCGTGTCTACACAAAGGGCACCAAATTGCTTCATCTTTACAGATTTCACTCCAATCGTCCTGATTAACCTTGAATTGAAACAAGCATTCTTCAGATGGACATTGCCTATCCAAATAGCCCTTTTCATCAATTTCAATAGGCACAGAAAATGACGTTTTTTTTAGTTTCTCCATTTCCTTTAATAAGTCTTTAAACATGCTAATAGCCCTCAGCCTCTAATATTCGTTAATCAGTCTGGCGTTCTTTTTCCCATGACAAACTTTATATTTTTTCCCACTGTCACACGGACAAGGGCTTTTTCGAGATAGGCCATTACTCGCCATATATTCTAGCATCGGCTTAGCGCTACTAAGCACTTGGTGAGCGATTGCCTCGCGTCCAGTAATAGACAGTTCGTGTTGCTGGGCTCTTATGCCTTTGTTTTCAATTCGAAAAACTGCATCATGAATAGCAATAAATTCATCTACTAAAGAATTATCCGTTACGTTTAATCGTACATTATTTACCTGTTTTCCCTCATAAATATTGACTGGATCGGGTAAAAATAAAATCTCTGTAAGAGGCCCAGGCTTGGGAGTTATGTCAATCAATTGTCCGTCAGGGGACTCCCACACAGCATGAAATTCAGCTTCAACAAGTATTGATGTCTGCCAAATTTGCCATCCATACACACACTTTCCGCCGTCTTTATGCACTTTTCGTGCGACTACCGGAAAACAGTCTTTTTGAACAGCACCTTCTTCCGGCCAACACGGAATATATATAGGCGTCTCAAGAAGACCTATTTTCGAAATAAGATGCTTTATATCTACTGTAATGTTTTTGGGTACTATCATTACGTTCCAGTCGCTATTTTATTAATCGTAACTATTTGTTTCACAAAGAGATCATAATCTTAATCTTGTACAAAAACAATTATAGAGTGTTTTTCTCCTGTCTAGCTTTCCTCACATTCACCAAGCTAGTATCGATCATGTCCTTGAGGTGCGCAGTATAGTGCTTTTCAATCATCTCCACGCTGGTACGGTAGTTTTTGGCTACTTTTATCGGGCCACGCGAACATGTCTACCACTGCCATTTATGTAGGGGCTGTTGGTGACGAAGGTACGGGAGTTGTTTTTCTAGATATAGGAATAGCTTAAATTGACATGAGCATTTTATTGAAAATCATCACTAGTATCTTGAATTATTTTAATAATTTACAATATCGATTATACATAGTCATAAGGTGTCAGTTTTAACGACTCATTATTTTTTCTATATACCATAAGCTCCTGAGTCATAGTGATTATATTATATAATGAGTCATTGTATGTGTCGTAAATTTGTAGTAACATAATGTCGTAAAGTTGAAAGATAACCTAATGCCCGTAAAACAAACGTTAGAAAACAGAATGAGCTACCGCATAAAGCGCAGTGCGGTGCCTGTTTTTGTGCCTGATGATTTTAAAGATTTATCTGATAGTGATCAMATTGGGCGCGTATTTCGCGGCATGGTAAAGTCTGACTTCCTTATTAAAATAGGGCAAGGCATTTATGCTCGCAGTAAAGTTTCTAAAATTACTGGCAAAGCGACACTGGAAAAACCTATTCAGGAACTGGCAAAAGACGCCCTTACCAAACTTGGCGTTAAAATGACTGCCTCCAAATTTGAAAAAGCTTACAACAAGGGCCAAACAACGCAGGTGCCAACAGGTCGTGTAATTGGCGTTAAAAAACGTGTGTCCCGCAAGATTGGATATAATGGGAGGTTCGTTACTTTTGAGAACGCCGCCTAACGCAGATATAATTTTGGAAATAGCTACAGAGCTTGGCGTTGCCCCATCTTTCATTGAAAAGGACTGGTACGCTGTTCAAGTCTTAAAGCTGATCTCTGAGTATTCCACAGACGAGATAACGCCTATATTTTCTGGTGGTACCAGCTTGTCAAAAGGTTATGGGCTGATACAGCGGTTTTCTGAAGATATTGATTTTCAGATTATCACCAGAACACCAACGAATAGACCTGGCCGCAGAGCATACCGACAAGCAATTATTGACCTCGTTAATAGTCATTCGGATTTTTCTGTGGATGCTGCAAGCATAAAATCCCAAGATAATAGCAACTTTTTTAGCTTCAATATCTCATACCCACAAACTCAAGAGCTTGACGGAGCACTTCGTGCAAACCTGCAATTAGAAATGAGTTTCAAGCAAGGCGCATTGCCTATTGAGAACCGTGCCATCCGGTCGTTCGTGGCAGAATTTATAAAGGAAGGTGCTGAAACGAATATAGGCTGCATCACTCCAGTAAAAACAGCGGCCGATAAATTTAGCGCCTTATTATGGCGCATTATTGCACGAGACCGCAGCCAGGAACTAGGTTCTCGGCATAATGACCCAGCGATAATTCGCCACTTGCATGATCTCTCAGCCCTTGAAAAAATAGCTCTAGATGATGCGGATTTCCCAGCCACAATTCATGAAGTGTTTGCGGGAGATTCTGGGCGTGGTGGGGTGGACCCTGATCTATCGCTAGATGATAGCATCAAACAGGTTCAGTCAATTTTCGCTTCGGAAGAAAAAGAATACCGCACAGAATATACGCAGTATGTTGATGCTATGTCCTATGCTCAGGATGACGAGAGAATAGACTTTGATGCTGCTCTTTCATCATTCGCTAAATTGATTGCGATAGCAAAAAAATGAGCGAAAATCATACAGTGGCATTCAAAAGCTTGCCGAAAGAGACACAGGATTTACTTCGTAGAACTCAGCTAAAACAAAGGATATCCCAAGACTTTCATCATACGCATTTCGGAAGCACTATGCCAATTTCGACCTGTGAATTTAATGGGCGTCGAATGGTGGCCGTCGGAGCCAGTTTTTTTTACTTCCGACGATCCTAAGCAAGACTGGGAAAAACCTTCTGATTTCTTAGTCTCATACTTGAAAAGCAAGCTTGGACTTGAATGGCTTTCTGATCAATTCAACAAGGATTATAGAAGCCGACATGAGGTTGCAAAGTGGTACACTAAAGGCATTCCCAACATTGAAGAAGGAAGCTCGGACATATGGCAGAAGCCAAACGGCAAAGCGCTAGCTTTATTGCACCTTGCATATGATTTGTTTGTCCTCGAGCACGAAGGTAATCTCCCTGACTTCATCTTAGAACGACTAAGGAATGGACCAAATTTTAATGGTGCACGCTATGAATTATTCGTGTTTGCAACGCTTATAAGGGCTGGATTTGACATCGAGTACAGTGACGAAAAGTCTGGCCTAAATGGGCGCGTCCCAGAGTGTAAGATTACACATCGCAAAACCAAGCAGCAACTCTATGTAGAAGCAAAAACTAGAAACATTAAAAATGTACTTGGCTCAACACAGGGAAAATCAAAGAAAATTCGCCTCTATGGTAAATTAAAGGATGCTCTCGATAAGGATGTTGATGGGCCGTATCTAATTTTCGTTGACGTAAACCACCCAAACATAAAAGCCAAAAGAGGAAAGGATGACTTAGAAAAAATTCGCTCCGAGTATAAAAAGCTGGAGAAAATTCATGCGAATTCATTGCCCAACATCGTTTGCTTTACAAACATCCCTTTTCATTACGGCGCAGATGATTCCTCCCCAGAACAGAGTCTTTTTGGGTTTATGCTCCCGCGTTACCCCAAATATAAACTCAATGATATAGATTCAATATTTGAAGCAATTAACTCATCAATAGGAAAGTACCATTTTCTTCCAAAGGAGTTTAATGAAGCCGACACACATGCCAATACTATGTTAGACAACACCAAAATTTAGCCAATTTCAATCGGCTTTACCTTTCTTACACGCCGCACATTCACCAGCGACGCATCAATCATATCCTTCAGGTGCGCAGCATAGTGCTTTTCGATCATTTCCACGCTAGTACGGCAGTTTTTGGCGACTTGGTAGATGTCGGCTCCCTCTAAGAGCCGGAAGCATATATAGCTGTGTCGCAAGCTGTAGGCCGTCCGGGCTTTCCCGTTACGGTCAAACTTCAGCTTTTGCTCGATTAGGATGCCGTTCAGCATCTTTTTAAAATCATTTGGGAACAGACGATCCGTCGGTTCAGGGGCGGTCGCCGCCTCCAATTTATTTCTAGCTAGCATACGCTCAAACGGGCGCACCGCCCCCGGCATGCTTTTACAGTAGCCAACACCGCGCTTCCCGCGCACTTCAATTTCCAGAATGGTCTCGTCAGTGGCTTCATCGTCAACTATTTCTATATCACGGTATTCAAGAAGCTTGGCTTCATCAGGACGAAGCCCTGTATTGGTCATGATCAATACATAATCATGTAGCTGCTCGGCAAAGTGCTTGAAGCGTTCTCTTTTAGGATTAGCAGCGTTTTTCCGCGTGGCCTCATARAACTGTTTATATTCTTTRGGYGWGAACCAGGGCCGATGCTCGACCTTGCTCTGCCGCCGGTAAGGATCAGACAGGTCCGGTATATATTCAAGCCAACCATGGCGCTGTGCGGCTTTTAAAACCATGCTCATGGTCACAATTTCATTGTGAAGAGTGTTTCTCGCCGGATGCTTCCAGGGCTTGGGCTCACCCGTTGCTTTATCAACGTGAATTTCATCCCAATTTTTCGGCTTACTCATACGGTGTACGCGGTACTCTTGCCCTACTCCCGAAGTAATCTCTCTAAGCGGTTTGCTGCCAAGGAAAGGAAGAAGGTGCAGGCGAATGCGGTCTTTATGACCTTGCACCCATTTGGGGCTGCGACGGCCTTGGGTGATGATCTCATACTCAACTTCAAACTTATTTGCTGCATCACGGAAGGTCTTGCCGGTCGATAGCTCGCCGTGACGGTTTTTACTGCGAAGGTCCAAGTACCAGTCTTCAGCAACCTCTTTAGCTGACGATAGGCTGGTTTCCTTGGTGCTCTTCCGGCGTTCCTTACCAGCGAGATAGGTTGAAGCGTGCCACGCTCCGCCGTCAATACGCCGGTAAATCCTTACTTTTTCACCTAAAATACGATGAACCTGCATCAGCAACACTCCAAAAAAAGCCCGTGTGGAAGCTTGTGTGTTTTGTGTGAGAGTTGTGCGAGGCTAACATCAGTTGAATCATGCTGTCAAATTTCGGACTGAAGACAAAGAAAAACCCAGTAAGTACGGATACTTACTGGGTTCTTAATGGTTGCGGGGGTAGGATTTGAACCTACGACCTTCAGGTTATGAGCCTGACKAGCTACCGGGCTGCTCCACCCCGCGATATGTGTCTAAGGACCGTGAGGCCCGGTAGCAGGTAATCTACCGCCCCCATAAGTTTTGGCGGCGATGCAGACGGTTTCGCTTTCGCTTCACCTTTGCGGGCTGCTCCACCCCGCGTTATATATGTTTGTCACCCGTCCGATGGCTTCGCCATTCTCCGATGTGACGCGGCTCAGGGCTGCTAGGCCAAGAACCGATCCCTTGGGGTTTGTTTCCTAACCGACCAAGCGACTAGCTTGAGAGGCGAGGCCCCAAAGACCTAGTTTGCCGCCGCGCCTTATGGCGCGTAGCCTAAGGGATGGATATCCCGCCGGCGACTGAGGCTAGAAAAAACTGAGCCAGGCTCTATCTTCTCCTCCCCACAAACAACAAAACCGCCTGTTTGGGCGGTTATGCTGTATTTCTGAGTTATAAAGATGTTTCTTACCTTTTTGTAGATCTGGCGACGACCTACTCTTCCGCGCCTTAAGACGAAGTACCATCGGCACAAAGACCTTTCACTTCCGGGTTCGAGATGGGACCGGGTGGGACAATCTTGTCATAATCACCAGATCAACAAAAAGGTAAGAAAGATGGTTGAGCCTCAAGCGCCGGCGTCGCATCCGCGACTTAGGCTGTCCTCGCATAAGCTCGGGCGGCCCTTGGCCTTGCCTCAGCCCGTTAAGGGCTTCGGATAACTCAACAATCCTGTTTGCGTTTGTTTTTTTTGCATGCTGTACATGATCCTTAGATCAAGAATAATTCTTTTTTTTCCCTCAAGCGCCGGCGTCGCATCCGCGACTTAGGCTATCCTCGCATAAGCTCGGGTGGCCGCTTGGCCTTGCCTCACTAGCAAACTGCTAGTTCGTTTCCGAGTTCTGCTCGGTGCTACCAGTATACCGGCAGCCTTGAGCTACGTCTCATGTGAGACATGATCGCGCTAGCGTCATGTCGCAACGGAGACAATCAAAAAGAGTTTTATTCTCTGTCTATGGAGAGGCTCTAAAGCCGATCGAGCAATTAGTATCAGTTAGCTCCATGCGTTACCGCACTTCCACACCTGACCTATCAACGTGGTGGTCTTCCACGGCTCTAATAGAGAGACCTTATCTTGAAGGAGGCTTCCCGCTTAGATGCTTTCAGCGGTTATCCCTTCCGAACATAGCTACCCTGCAATGCTGCTGGCGCAACAACAGGTCCACCAGAGGTTCGTCCACCCCGGTCCTCTCGTACTAGGGGCAGCTCTTCTCAAGTCTCTTGCGCCCACGGCAGATAGGGACCGAACTGTCTCACGACGTTCTAAACCCAGCTCACGTACCTCTTTAATTGGCGAACAGCCAAACCCTTGGGACCTGCTCCAG
>JAESRJ010000048.1 GCA_016764715.1 Kordiimonadaceae bacterium
GGTTGACAGATTCCGCTAAAATGACCTGATTGCCTTCTTTGATCCATACCCGGCCCGCCAGAGCAGTGTTGGGCGGTAGGTCAACGGCGAAATCATTGGCGCGCCAATAATCTAATTCTGCATTGCTTCGGACCAGAGCGGTTTCGTTGAAAATAAAATGAAAGCCAGCGATCATGGTTGACGCTAAAATAAGTGGTAGCAGGATATTATGAGCGGACATCCCCGCCGCTTTCATTATAATCACTTCACTGTGCTGGTTCAGCGTAGCAAAGGTGAGCAATGAGGCTATCAGGACAGCAAAAGGCAGGAATTGAGCTACCAGCTGCGCCCCGCGCAGGCCGACATAGGATAGCAGGGACACCCATGTCGCGCCCTCGGCGTCCAGCACATTGTCTGAATTTGCTAGCAAGTCCAGAAATAGCAGCACCACGGTTAGGCCGAGCAGAAGGCCAAAAAATCGGCTGAGGTGCATTTTCACCATATAGGCTGCGATGGTGCGGGACGGTAGGAAGAAGCGCCTTAACGTACGGAGACCCATTACTCGGTTACTCCTATCAAGCGTTTGCCCATGCGTTTGATTGGACCGCTCAGTGCGGCCCACAGGCTGTCCACAAGCGCGAGCGGTTCGCCGCCAGCTTTGAAGGCAGCAATTCTATAGAAGAARTAGCTCAACGCCCCAAAGCCSACATAAAGCAGCCAGATGGAGGCGTAAGGGGAAGCGCCGTTTTCTACGGCGGTGCGCATGCCTTCCATCAGTTCGTTATAGACGATCAAGAGCGTCAAACCGATTGGGATGCCYGTTGCYCGTCCTGTACGTTTGTTGGTCARCCCCATTGGCACAGCAAGAAAGGGCAGAATGAAAAAGGTAAGACTGTGCATTAGCCGCCAATGGAAATTTGCATTATAGGCCGCGCGTTCCTGACTGGTGGAGGCGGTAGTACGTTCTGTAAATAATTCGGGCAGTGTTTTTTCTCGCTCATCCCCGCCGCGTTCGATGAAATTATCCCGTGTTGGCAGATTAATTGGGAAATCAAATCGTTCAAACCGGGCAACGCGGGGTTTGCTCTGGTTTTCGCTGAAGTTGGCGATTACGCCGTTGAAAAGCCGTAACAAAACGGTGTGATTATTTCCAGTAGAATAGAAGCCGCCACGTTCCGCCGTAACCGCAATGCGGCCTTCGCCTTCAGGGCCATCCGGCCGTTCCATAAAAATACCGCGCAGTTCAGCACCTTGTTCATAGCTCTCTTCTACAAGCAGGGTAACGCCTTCGCCAATTTCGATGAATTCACCCACACGGATGCTGGCACCAAGCGCGCCGCTTCTGAGGTCAAATTCAAGGGTGCGGTATGTATAGATGCTGTGGGGCTGTATCCAGCCAACAAGCGCCGTATTGACGATAGCCAGCAGGAAGGCCATCACAAGAAGAGGCCGCATCAGGCGCGGCAAGCCAACTCCCGATGAGGTTATAGCGTCATATTCACTGGAAAGTGATAGCTTGCGGAAGGCCAAAAGGACGCCGAGCAATAACCCCACCGGYARGGCCAGRCCCATATAGAGCGGCGCCATGCTGGCAAGCATTTTRAAAACCACATTGGCTGGGCCGCCCTGGTTGACAACAAAGTCAAACAGCCGCAGCATTTTCTCGAGTATGAGCAAAAGCGCAGCCAGGCCAAGTGTCGCGAAAAGGGGCACACTTACCTGTTTGATTATATAGCGGTCTATTCGTGTAAACATAGCTTGGCGCTACACCTGTTCTGTTAACTAATCAAGCGTGTTTTCACTGCTTTCGGGTAAAACTCTAACAGATAACAAACCTCAATGATGACGAAATCATGTTGCTTCCTGTTCTTTTAGGCGTCATACCGACCATAATTTCGCCACCATCCGGCGGCATTTCATGAGGTGGAAGCGAATGTTTTTTGGAGATTTATATGCCCCGTTTGGCATCCTTTGTACCGAGTATTGCCACTAAAGCCTTGGTTTTATGTGGTTTGTCGATTTTAGTAACTAGTACAGCCATTGTGGGCGCTGCCGCTGCGCAGAGCCCGAAAATCGCGCCTGTAAGCACGTGCGAAGCTGGCGCGGGCGGTGCTGCCCTTAATGTCCGTGTGGAAAACATCCGCGCAAAAGAAGGCAACCTGCGGGCACAGATCTACAGTTCTGACCCTGATGAGTTTTTAGAAAARGGCAAAAAACTGGTGCGTGTTGATGTGCCGGTTGCCTTGGACGATGAGCAGAATATCTGTGTGCCGCTACCGAGTGCAGGCACTTTTGCTCTGGTGATTATGCACGACATCAATGCAAACGGTAAGGCTGATTTCTTTTCCGAAGGGTTTGGGTTTTCCAATAATCCGTCGCTTGGCTTTGGTCCACCGGACGGTGAAGAAGTGATGATTGATATCCCTAGTGGAGTCAGTGAAGTTTCAGTGCAACTGAAGTATATTTTTGGCGCCGATGAAGAAAAAGCCAAGAAACGCCGCAAGCTCAGACGACGCTAGCCTTGAAAAATAAGTCAAAAGCGTCTATGTAAGCCGCAATTGACTTATATTTTTTAAGCTCGCGGCGCTTTGATTTTAAGTGCTGATTGTTTTAGTTTTGATTTACAGGGAGCGCTTCTGGCATGCAGCTGGAAAAGATACCGCTAAAAGACAGCGTTGAAATACCGCTGGTCGCAATCATTTCTAACCCGCTAAGCAGCACCAATGCTGTGGGCATGGAAGCTGTGCGTGCGCTTGTTGAGGCGAGTGCTAATGTTGTTCATTTCGAGTTGAACGGCATTGATACCGTGGACGAGGCTCTGGCGCTTTTCGGGAAAGCAAACCCGGCGATGCTAATCATAAACGGCGGYGACGGCACCATCGGTGCAGTTCTCGCTTCTATCCTCTATAAAAATCACTTTACCAAGGTYCCGCCGATCGCGTTTTTACCAGGTGGTAAAACCAATATGACTGCAGCGGATTTTGGCGCTAAAGGCAAGCCTACTAAGGTGCTTGAGAAGTTGCTGAAAATCGCGCGCGAGAACCGGATTGAGGAAAGCCTGCAATCTAGAAACCTGATTGAGATGGACCTAGGCGACGGCGAACTTCCGCGTGTTGGTACTTTCTTTGGCGCTGCGGGTATTGTTAAGGGCATTTTCTGGTGCCGCGAAAACGCCTACTCGCGCGGTGTACCTAACGGCCTAGCACATATAGTGCCGCTTGTTGGTGCTGCGCTTGGCATTGGCAAATTCAAAGATTTGCTTATTTCTGATCCAATGGCGATTAATGTACCCGGGCATGGCCGTATGTCAGGCCAATATTCTGCCGTTATCACCACGACGCTCAATAAGCTTCTTCTTGGGCTCAAGCCTTATGGGCCAGAAGGCGAAGGCGGTTTGCGRTTTGCTGCTGTGGAAATTGGCGGGAAGAATTTCTTCCGGGCTATCAAGGGCTTGATCTTCGGYGCTTTCGGTAAAAAGTCGATCGAGGGGACGCATGTGCGTAAAGGCGATGAAGTGCGTATTGAAGGCACTGACCCTGTAACGCTCGACGGCGAGATCTATCATCCGCTACCCGGTAAACCGATTTTGCTGCGCGGCGATAAAGCGCTGGCTTTTGTTGCACTGACTTAACCTTATGACCGATAACGCCCTGCTGGCCGCCTTTATCCATGAAGAATGGCGGCGTGCAGTACCAAAAGAAGTAGAAATTGCCGCCAAGGACATTGCGCGCCGGTACGGTGATAGTGTTACKGGYGTRATWTTTTACGGSTCYTGCYTGMGRACRGGYGAGATTGARGAYAAAATCCTCGATTTTTAYGTGATTGTYGACGACTACCGYAARGCCTACRGYACTTGGGGCCTCGCTTTTGCCAACAAAATGTTGCCACCCAACGTGTTTTATCACGAGCTTAATGTAGGTGGYACGGTTGTTCGTTCGAAATATGCAGTGTTGTCACTGCAGGACTTGGCTGAACGCACTGGTCCCAACTGTCTGAATGTCTCCGTTWGGGCTCGTTTTTGYCAGCCTTGCAAATTTATCATCCCGCGCGACGATACGTCCTTGGCTACCGTGGAAAACAGTATTGCGCAGGCGGTGTCGACCATGTTGGCCAATTTGCTGGCTCTCAAACCGTGGGCCGTGGAAAGCGGTGATTTGTGGGTAGAAGCGTTTGAGCAGACCTATGCCTCTGAGCTTCGATCTGAGCCGCGCGGTAAGGGCCGAGAAATATATTTGCTGGATATGGAGCGGTATGATGCTCTAACGCCGCTGGCRCTTGAATGTTTGGGTGTCGACCCGACGGCAGCACCTAAACGCCCTTCATCGAAGCAGAAAGACGCTTTTGGCCCGCGCATGAAATGGATGATGCGCCGCTGGAACGGAAAACTTGTTAGCTTCCTGCGCTTGCTGAAGGCTACGGCTACATTTGATGGCGGCATCGATTATATTGCTTGGAAAATACGTCGCCATTCTGGTGTCGAGATCGAAGTGAAAGATTGGATGCGTAAACACCCAATTATTGCAGGTGTTTCTTTATTCTGGAATTTACGAAAAAAGGGTGCCTTCAAGTAAGGCTATCGTTTTTTTTGGAGCTGGATTCCATGCTTCAAGAGCATTGGTTGCCGGCAGAACGATGAATTCTTAGGTGCTGTTAGTAYTGTGTCCTGCAATGCGTGTACGTAGCCRCTAAAATCAGGACGTTTACCGCCCTTTGTTGCTGTTAGGTTTGCTCAACTGTGATGCATTGCATGGGTTGCTTGAAAGCCTGCTGTTTAGAATTCGTCCTATTGGCGCTCAAAGACTGGCTAAGAAACTTGGGCCTGAGACAGCAGATAATCATAAAACGGCTGCGTTTCCGCGACAATGGCAGTTTGCTCCGGGGTAAGCGTGATTTTCCTATTACGCGGAGGTCTAAACCCAGTCGATGTTGAAACAGCGTCATACCAATGGGGCGCCCAGACACCGTCGCTGTCCCTGCTGCCCGATGGCCAGGACAACATATTGTTTTCAAAGGGGATGTTGAGGTTTCTGCATAGATTTTTAAGCAGAGCTTCAGGGTTGGCAAGGATGTRCGCTGCATCCACCACTGCGGGCTTTTTGCCGGTAARCCGGGTTACKGTATCAAAGAGAAACACCTGTTGCTCGATGCCAATTGCTTTGGCTGTAACTGTATCCATTTTATTGGTGTATGACGCCACAATATGACGCGGATCCCTTATTAGGAAAAAATGATCCAACTCTGTAAGCCAGTCCAAATTCATTTCTTCGGTTATATGATGGGTCATATGTTTTTGAAAAAATATCTCCGCAGGGGACGCACAGGTTAACTCCTTCATGACGGTGCGCCAATCTGAACTCTGGGCAGCCAAAATTGTGTCTTGCATGGGGTGGACTAAACCTGTGTGGCTCAGATAGTGCGCATAAAAGGGTTCATCCACTACACTTGTATCGCCTCTGTTTTCAAAGGAACGCATCATTGTTGTGGAAATGTTGCGCGGCCCGGACCACATGGCGATACGCTTAGTCACTGTGCCAAATCTTTTGCTGTTACTTCTCTGAGGTAGAGGCCCTGCAATTGTTTCATTACAGGCCTATCGCCAGTGCCGATTGTCCGGCCATCAATTTCTCTGACAGGCGTTAAACCCGCGAACGTTCCGGTGACAAACGCCTCATCTGCGCTATAGGTGTCGGTAAGGGAAAAGTTTTTCTCTTTCACTGTTAGGCCATTTGCTCGCGCCAGTTCAAGGATCACCGCACGCGTTATACCTCCTAAGCAGAAATCGCCAGTGGAGGTCCATAGCTCGCCTTTTTTCACAATGAAAAAGTGAGTGGAGTTGCAGGTAGAAACAAAGCCGTGGGGATCAAGCATAAGTGCTTCATCTGCGCCGGCTTTTGTTGCTTGAATGCAGGCTAATATGCAATTAATTTTGGAATGGGAATTGAGTTTTTGATCCTGCACATCGGGATAACCACGCCTAACATGAACGGTGAAAAGGGAAATGCCCAAATCATTTTCAACCGGATCTTTATACTCCGGGATAATCACAATAGTTGGCGGCGTGATGGTTACTCTTGGATCTTGGTAAGGTGTTGATTTAACACCTCGGGTAACCATTAGCCGCAGGTGAACACCGTTTCCGGACATGTTATTGGCTTTTAGGCAGGCGTAAAGGCGTTCGGTTATACTGGCTCGGTCAACGACCATTTTGAAATCGAGCGCTTTGGTACCTTCGTACAGGCGGTCCAGGTGCTGGTCCAGAAAAGCGAGCTTGTCGCCATAAAGACGCAGGCCTTCCCATACACCGTCCCCCAACATGAAACCTGAATCGAAAACTGATATCTTTGCTTCGTTTCGGGGGAAAAGCTCCCCGTTAATATCGATTAAAACCGTGTCATTACGCGGGTCGCTACGGTAATCATGGGTCAATGGAAATGTCCCTATCTAGTTGGAATACTTCGTAGATAGAGCATAAAATGGAGTGGCTTCAAAGGCTTTTAGTCGCGGGGAAATCTTTAGTTAAAAGCCTCCCGTGATCCCTGTTTGAATGTATCTGGGCGTGCCGTGGTGGAGAGCTTTGCTGAAATGGCCGTTAATCTCGGCTTTATGCTTAGAGATTTAATAAACGCGTAAACTGCTCGGCGCTGGGATTGGTTTGTGGAATGCACTGCAAAAAAAAACGCCTCAAAAGGGGCGCCCAATTCACTATAATTGTTGCAGTGCGCTAGGCTTTGCTTAGTTCCAACGAGACTTTTTCTGCAGTGATTTTAAAGCGTTTGATAATCTCGTCGATTTGCTCAGTGGTGTGCTGAGCGCAAACGCTTACACGCATCAGGAACATACCGGCAGGCGTCGCTGGCGGCGCTGCCATGTTGGCATAGACGCCTTCTTCTAGCAGTTGTTCCCAAAATCGGGTTCCGACATCTGGATCAGGCAAATGCACTGCAACGATAGGGCTTTGGGCTGTATTCGTGCACATGTCGAAACCGGCTGATTTAAGCCCTTTATGCAAGCGGCGGGCGTTTTCCCAAAGATGCGCGCGGCGATTGCCAGAACGGCTGATAGCCTTAATAGCAGCTGTGGCAGAAGCAATCACGCTTGGCGGTAGACTGGCGGTAAAAATGTAAGGCCTGCAAACAAAACGCAGAATATCAAATTTCGGGTGGTTCGATACCGCGAAACCACCGACGGTGCCAACGGATTTTGAAAAAGTACCGACGACGATATCGGCAAGATGTTCAACACCGAGCTCTTCGGCTATCCCGCGGCCTTTTTCGCCACAGAAACCCATTGAATGCGCTTCATCAACCAGCGTCATGCAGCCATAATTTTTAGCAACTTCGAGTATTTCTTTAAGCGGGGCAGCGTCGCCAAGCATGGAATACATACCTTCAACGACCACAAGCTTGTGCGCGCCTTCAGGAATGCGCTTGAGGCGCCTTTCCATATTATCAACATCGTTATGCTTGAAGCGCACGATGGTCGCGTTGCTCATGGAGCAGCCGTCATAGATCGAGGCGTGGCAGTCAGCGTCGATGATGATATAGTCATCCTTGCCGCCAAGAGCAGATACAAGGCCAAGCGTTGCCTGGTAGCCGGTCGAGAACACCATGCAGTGTTCGGTGTCATAAAACTCGCACAGGGTGGCTTCAAGCTCTTTGTGGATGCCGTAGGTGCCGTTGAGCACGCGGGAGCCTGTAGTGCCGGTGCCGTAGGCATCAATGGCGGCTTTGGCAGCTTCCATCGCGTCTTCGTTGAAGGTCATACCCATATAATTGTTGGTGCCAGCCATAATGGTCTCACGACCATTGATRACGGCAACTGTYTCGGACACTATTTTGTCCATCACAACTTTAAAAGGGTCGACTTCCTTGAACGGCAGGGAGGCGTGCAGTGCCGCTACGCCGTCAAACTTATCAAATAAATCCATGGGGTTAGCTTTCGCTTAAGATTTTTTCTACGGCATCCACCAAATGCTGGATGGTTTCTAAATCTGGCAAAAGATTGAGCGGCAGGATGATGTCAAATTCGTCTTCGATATCAGCAACCATATCCATAACGGTCAGGCTATCAAACTCTARGTCTACAGCAAAAGTCGTCGCGCCTGTGAGTGCCACACCCTTGCGGTTGATAGGAGTGATGATCGCTGAGATTTTTTCGAGTATTTTGGCATCGGCCATAATGTTCGCCTGCGTAATTCGTGGAATGTTAATATAGAGAGTTACCGTTCTTATATCGGGAACTATCCAATCATAAAAGCCCGTTTTTCTTATACCAGTCAAGCGTATGCTTTAGGCCTGATTTAAGATCAAATTGTGGCGTCCAATTGGCAATCTTCGGGCGGCGTCTTTCGCGTACGGTCCAATCGGGGTGGCACATGTAGGAGGCCGCCGATAATGTAAGCATTGTAGGCCGGTTGACGGCGCTGGCGATCATGCCGTTGACGGCACCKACGGTGCCAAGAATCCAAAACGGCACGGCAAAGGCTTTTGGCTTTTTGCCTTTTTCGTCGGCAAGAGCTTCTGCTACGTCGCTGAGTTGATAGCCGCCTGTCTTGCCGTCATCGATTTCGAATATGGCWGTGTGGTTTGTTTCAAAAGAYAATTGKGTGATCGCTGCTGCGAGGTCTTCGCCGTGGATCATGGAGAAACGATTTTTTGCGCTGCCTGCCCACGGAAGGAAGCCGTATTTGGCGGCTTTGAGCAATTTGAATATTTCTTTATCGCCGGGACCATAAATAGCTGGCGGTCGCACAATGGTCCAAGAAAAAGGCCATTTTCKTGCCGTAAGCAGCATTTCGGTACCTGCTTTACTGGCGCCGTAATGCGACAGCCGAGGCTCGCGTGCGGCCAAGCTGGAAATATGCATAACATGCGATACGCCAGCTTTGGCTGCTGCTTCAAACAGCAGCTTGCTGCCGCCGACATTGACATCGAAGAAAACATTTCGGTTCAAGGCTTTGGTAAGACCTGCGAGATTGATCAGGCGGTCAGTCCCTAAACACAGCTCATAAAGGCTCGCCTCATCCGAAAGCGATCCGCTGATCCATTCAACACCGTCACGGTCTGCTTGTGGCCGCCGCGTAAGGGCGCGGACACTAAAGCCTGCGCTGAGCAACTTCGTGAGCATATGCCCGCCGAGGAAACCTGTGCCGCCAGTTAAGGCAATAACGGTTGGTTTTTTACCARTGGATTGTTTAGCCATACTGTTAGCTGGCAATAGCTTGCAAATGGCCAGACATATATAARGCWCGTGCTTTCACGCGGCTTAAYTTGCCTGAAGATGTGCGGGGCAGGGCACGGGGCCCTACYAATTCAACCAAACARGTCACGCCTGTCGATTGCATTATTTTTCGCCGAATATCATCCGTCATTTTTGCACGTTTGGCCAAATCAGAAGTGCGGCACTGAACCAGCACCATGGGCACTTCCTCAGCATTGTCCCCTGGGGCTGATATGGCAACAACGTCACCAGTTTTCAGCTCGTCCAGTTGTTCAGCAGCCCATTCGATGTCCTGCGGCCAATGGTTTTTGCCGTTGACGATGATCAGGTCTTTTGCGCGGCCAACGATGAAAATATCGCCGCCTTTCATATAGCCCATGTCGCCAGTGTCTAACCAGCCTTCAGGACTGAGCACCGCGCGTGTTGTCTCMGGGTCATTAAAATACTCGCGCATCACGGATGTGCCGCGCAAATAAATACGGCCAACTTTTTCAGGCGCAAGCGCTACATCATCTTCGTTGCGAATTTCAATGTCATATTCTGGAAGCGGGGTGCCGCAATTGACAACTTCGCGCATGCGGCCGTCTTTGCTGGCTTTGGAAAGGAATTGGTTCTCYCCCGTCAGAGCATGCTCTTCAACCATGTCAATTTCAATGCCGACCCCMACCCGGCCAAAGCTAACGCCGAGTGTACAYTCCGCTAAGCCGTAACTAGGGAGGAATGCTTTGTTCGAGAAACCGATGGGAGCAAAAGTTTCGGCAAACAAACGCAGTACATCTGGGCGGATCATTTCAGCACCAATGCCAGCAACGCGCACGTTGCTAAGGTCGAGGCCTTCTAGCGCACTTGTCCTGCTAGCAGCSCGTCTAGCACAGATGTCAAAGCCGAATGTCGGGCTATAAGTCATCGTGCCTTTTGTGGCACTAAGAACGCGAAGCCAACTGAGTGGCCGCCGAGCAAATTCTTCTGTCGGGATAAAATCAACCGATATTTGGCAGGTAAGCGATGTCATCAGTGTGCCGACCAGGCCCATATCGTGGTAGAACGGCAACCACGAAACAACGCGGTCACTGTCATTGACAGGCACCCCGTGTTTGCTCATGCCGTGCGTATTTGCCAAGAGTGATCGCTGCGTCACGGCGACGCCGTGCGGGAAGCGTGTGCTACCTGAAGAATACTGTAGGTAGGCCAAATCATCTGGTGTTGGCAGGCAGTGGTCAGCGTCAGCGTCTGTAGCAAGATAGTCTTCCAGTGACCCTGTAAAGATTAAATCGAGGCCTTCTTTTGCTTCGTTGATAATCTCGTCCATGAAAGCCGGGGCCATAATGCCGTTTGCATCGCAGCTTTTCATCTGCATCTGCAACTGGGAAACATAGCCAACTTTACCGCCAAAAGACGTTGGTAAAGGGAGTGGCACAGGGAGTACGCTGGCATACTGACAACCAACAAAAAAGCTAATGAAGTTAGCGCTGGTTTCGGCGATKAGSGCGATCCGGTCACCCTTTTTGAAGCCAAGGCCTACAATCTTRCGYCCGATAAYYTTCGCGCGTTTACAAATCTCGGTCCAAGTYACAGAGTCTGTAACTTCGCCTTTAGCGTTAAAAAAGTTAGCACCGCGTTTGCCGAGAGCAGCATACTCTACGGCTTCAACCAGTGTATCAAAATCCGCGAGCCGCCGAGGCAGTGTTGGATCGAGTGTAGGTGTCACTTCAGTCATTGCGTCCGTTTCAACCAATTGCTTCTCACATCACAGTAGCGAGAGTATCTAAAAACAACAAGCCTGAGCCGTAATTATGTGTTCGGCCCAAAAATTACTTTATAACAGAGCTAATTGAAGAGGCCATATTTTTTTACYTGCCTCAATTCTGTTTAGCTCGTTCATTCGCACTAGCGGTTGCGCCTGAACGTTAAGGCTGAATTACAATTTGTCGCTAAATAGCGCAAGTTAATTCTAGCCTCGATACGAACAGTAGCGTGGGATTACGAGAGGAATACGGCTAAAAAATGACGAATACGGCAGCAAACTTCACGGAAATAGACCTTAAACGCCTCCGGGGTGATACACCGGGCCTTTCCGAGCGCGTGCACCTTGACAACTGTGGATCCGCTTTGATGCCGCTCTCTGTGATTGAGGCTCAGCAACGATATTTCGAATTGGAAATTCAGTACGGCGGGTATGTTGCACAGGAGCAACAGTCGGAAGGCCTTGCACGCGTGTATGCGTCGCTTTCGACTTTATTAGGAGGAAAAACTTCCGATTATGCCATCACAAGTAGCGCAGTTGATGCGTGGACGAAGGCTTTTTACAGTATTTCGATGGGACCAGGGGACAATATTGTCACCGCATACACCGAATATTGTGCCAATTACGTAGCGTTTCTTCAGCGCGCGAAGCGGGACGGCATTGAAATTCGCGTGGCTCGTGCGGGCGAAGACGGTACTCTTGATTTGGCTCAGCTGGATGATTTGGTGGATAGCCGTACCAARGTGATTGCAGTAACCCACATACCGAGCTCCAGCGGCCAAGTTYTGCCTGTGGACGAAATTGGCAAGATCGCCAAAGCTAAAGACGTTCTTTATCTACTTGATGCCTGCCAGTCGGTCGGTCAGTTGCCCGTGAATTTTGAGGCTATCGGGTGTGATATGGCAACGGGAACCAGCCGGAAATTCTTGCGCGGCCCTCGGGGCATTGGCTTCCTTTATATCAATGAAAAGGCGCGTGGTTTGATTGAACCCGTGGTTCTAACCAATCAAGCGGCCACTTGGACCGGCGACAATACTTATAGTATGCGCGATGATGCTGGTGTGTTTGAAGCGTGGGAGCGCTCCTGCGTTAATCAGATGGGTTTTGGTGCAGCCGTTGATTATCTTCTAGAACAGGGTGTAGAAAAAATGACCGGTCAGGTGCGGGTGCTTTCAGATCACCTGCGGGCAGGTTTGCGGGATATTCCCGGTGTTACACCTACGTGTCAAGCAGATGCCCGGGCGGGAATTATCACTTTCAATAAGGTGGGTCTTAAAGCAACCGAAGTTAAAAGCGCGCTGGAGAAGCAGGGCATCGCAGTACAAGTTGCGGGTATTGTTCATACGAGGCTGGATCTAGGGGCACGCGGCATTGAGAATGCCGTTCGGCTCTCGCCACACTACTATAATAGTACGGGTGAGCTTGACCAATTTCTAACGGCGCTTGAGGCACTGTAAGTGCAGGCAAAAAAGACAAAAAAGCCCTACGAACGCAAGACCCGACCGGTTACTGAAGGGTATTTGGACCGGGCGGCGCTGCATTATCTCGGCCGTTTTAATAGTAGCAAAGAAAACCTGAAACGCGTGCTTGAGCGCAAAGTCCGGCGTCGCAATGAAGACGGCGGCGCACCTACGGGCGAGCAGCTCGGGTGGATCGAAGTCGTCGCTGATAAATGCGTGGAGTACGGTTATGTTGATGAT
>JAESRJ010000194.1 GCA_016764715.1 Kordiimonadaceae bacterium
CCAACAGATTTATACATGGCGTCTGTAAAACCAATTTCGAAGCCYGCTGCGGTTTGAACAACAACCTGATGGCCATTCTCAACCAGTTCGCGTACCGACGCTGGCGTTAGACCCACACGGTATTCACGGTTCTTAATCTCTTTTGGTACGCCTACTAGCATTAYGCTCTCCTGAATCGGTGGTTCGTCAGCCTAAGGGGCCGAGCGACTGTAATTGATCGTAATTTACAGAGAAACCATTCGAATGTCCTTGCAAAGGCTGCCTACGTTGCGTTAGTTTTTGCAAGAATATTGCGTTTATGGAAACTAATCGGAATTAATTGCCGTGATTAAACTAAATAGAATAGATCTTGCCATATTGGAAGAACTCCAAAARGACGGMAARCTCTCMAAYGTMGATCTKGCRWCACGAATCGGKCTATCCGAGTCGGCTTGYCYACGCCGKGTGAAGAACCTTCARGATAARGGCGCMATCACMCAYTAYGCRGCGCACTTGAAYGCAGCGGCKGTSGGSYTRCCSGGSACGGTGTTCGTTCGGGTTTCGCTTGAGAAGCAACAAGAAGAGAAGCTCAACACGTTTGAAGAGGCCGTAAAGCACGTGCCTGAAGTAATGGAGTGTTACTTGATGGGCGGCGACGTAGATTATATGATCCGCGTAGTAGTGAGCGACGCCCCTGACTATGAGCGCGTGCATAACATATTAACCCGCCTACCCGGGGTGGACCGAGTACATTCCAGCTTCGCACTCAGGACAGTACTGAAACGCACACGGTTACCAATTCAATTAGACTAAGGCCTTAGGATGAGAGTGACGGTAGATTTTTCAAAGAAAAGCATCTAGCAATTGTCCAACAATTTTAATTCCACTGGCAGGCCTACTCTTCAATTTTTTCTGTCAGCTCCAGCACACCCGAAAAATTTGGTACCGATGATAGAGTTATATCACCTACGATAATGCCCTCTTCAAAGGATCCTACGAAAAGCATATCCAAATTTCTTGAGGGAATAGAGAATGTAATCTCAGGCAAACTTATTTTCAAATTCTTTACCGGGTTGAAAACAGGCTTATCACTGGCTAAAAAATCGATACTAGCAGTCCATCTTCCTTCGCTTTTCTGGAAGGCTATCTGAATGGGTTTTTCTGTGGCACCCAGGATCAACAAACCTGACCAAGTGCCGACTAGAGACTGCTCGTCATCACCGGCCACCACGCTAGATGAGAGAGTGGCCAACCCTACAAATACCATCGCTCCTAATAATACGAAATGTTTTAAGTTCACGTTCGTTCCTTCTTTAAGTTGACTGGTTAGATGCTTAATCATGATGAAAAACCGATGCAGGGCGTTGACGGATTGCTCTGAAAACTAGAGAGRAACATGTAGCAACAACCAGTGTTAAAACGATTACAAAGGGCGTAACATAAGTCCCCGGGCCCATTACAATTTGCTCAGAGAATTTCTCAATCCATTCCTTATTGTAAAAATAGGCTAATGGAGCTGCGCCTATAAAGGCGGGCACTAGCGGAGCTGAAAAACGACTAACGAGCAAGATCAAAATTTGAACGGTGGAACCGCCAAACATTTTCCTGAGCGCAATTTCCGTTCTCTGTTTTTGAATGAAAAAACCAATCACTCCGTACAAACCAAAACAAGATATCAAAATTGCCAGGAATGAAAAACCAGTGAACACGCGGCTCCGAAGAATGTCTTTCACAGATAACTCCGCGAAGGCATCACCGAGGGAAGCAACTTTTATAGACCCTTGAACACCTGATTCCAGGATCGTTGTTTTTAGGCCATGCACCAAGGCTTTGCCTGAGCCCGCGCTGAATTTCACCAACATTAAGCTGATGTCTACAGATGGATCATTTAGATAAACCATAGCGCCCTGATGCTCACGCGCTTGCCCGTAATGCGCATTATCTACAACACCCACAATTTCTAAATTCGCAGGGCGGCCAGACCCTGTCGTCATCGCTAGGCGCGCACCTATTATCTCAGTCATCTTGGAGCCATACCCTAGACTAACAGCCAAGGTTTGGCTTATCACCGCACTCCCCTTTGGGATGCGGCGGCGGTTGAGTTTAAGCGCGTCCGACGGATGGTCGACACTGTGCCAACGGCCATAAAGCATCGTCAAACCCATCACTTGCGCATAGCCTGGGTCGACATAGATTAAGTCGGTCGTGACGCCTTCTTCTCGGGCCCCTGGTTGCCAAACTGGCAGGGCGTTAGCAAAAAGTATCGGCAGATGTTTAGAAGTAAACGTAACCTTTTCAATTTCGCCCAATGTCTCGAGAGAGTTTTTAAGCGCCTGCAGGCGTTTGGGCGCCCGGTTAATACCGCTTACAGTTAAGACATTGTCCAGGGATAGTCCGCGGTCAAAATTCCGAGCCAATTGTGTTTGGGCGTTAATAACGAAAGTGGTGATCACCAAAAATAAGGTAATTCCAAACTGAAGGCTAACGAGAGCTATCCGCGCTATTCCCGCTCCTGTTGCCCCTGTTAGCTGGCTATTTGAAAATAGCGTACCCGGATTGTGCCGCGCAAGTAGATAGGCAGGATAACCGGCACCCAAAACAGCTGTCATCGCAAATAGCGCGACCGCAATACCAATGACCGAGGGTGTCCACATTTCTGCCGACGATAGATCTTCCCCTATGAAACTACCATACTGCGGCAACAACAGTTCCGCCAAGGCGATTGAAAGTATGGCTGCGAATGCAACGAGGATGGCAGCTTCTGCCAACAGCTGTGCAACGAGCTGGCTCGGAGACGCCCCTAGCAAACGGCGCAAACCCACTTCGCGTAACCGTTGGCTTAAAATGGCTAACTGGATGTTGATAAAGTTGGCCAACGAAATTGCTAAAATGAAAAAAGAAACAGCGATTAAGGACCGGACCAGTACCTGGTCACCTGGCGGCCGCAATTGACCAATTTCAGTTGCGCCAAAATGAATATCGACCACCGGCCTGATAATATTACTCAGCGGCGATTGGATCTYAGTTTTYGTTTTTTCCACTTCGGACTTTGGKTTTCCTTTCCYCGCATTTCTGCGCTCTCCGTTTTCCTGTCCGTCATTGCTTGCTGAAGGTCGTTCCGTGCTTGCAACCAAACCAAGAAACCCTTGGTCAGTTAACCGTTTTAAGTCTGCAAGGAAATCTGTTTCTTTCATGCCAGCAAAGGCCTGAAAGTATGTATAAGTATTCAACGTTACCCAATTGGTTTCTGCCGCGACATCAACCGGTGACACGGGTGAATTTAGGGGTGCTACAAGCTGTAGCGAAAAATGCGCGTTACTCGGAGAATCTTCGATTACACCAGCAACCCTAAGAACCGCAATCTTATCTTCAGCGCCTTTACTGTAACCAGGCACGCTTAGCGACCTGACGGCTCCCACCGTCTTACCGAGAACATCCACGCGGCCGAATAGGCGAATAGCCTGCGTTTTGGTCAGGATGATATTGTTTGGCTCCTTTAGCACCGTAGAAGCATTTCCGTGTAAAAATACCGGAGGGAACAATTCAAAAAAGCCCTGATCGACAAATGCCGCGCGCACGCTGAAGCGGTCATTCTTACTTATAATTGTTAAGGCGGAAGGTGTTAGACGGGCTGTTTTCTTCACTGCAGCTATTTTCCGGCTCAACGCCGGTGCCAAGGCCGGGCTGGTCAACGGCAATATTTTGCTGGACGCCTCTCCTTGTTTAAGACGCGTCTCCACGCGGTAAAGGTTTTCAGCAGTAGGCCAGAAGCGATCATACCCCGTTTCAAATCGAGCAAAAATTAGAATGAGCAAACAGCTTGTAAAACCCAATACCAAACCACCCACATTAATGGCTGTCGAGGAACGGTACCGAACAAACATACGACCGGCCATATAGCCAKAANGAMMNAAWAGMRNATMMKWWAANAWMTYAWMAMWCWMATKKWTMWYATNGSKGWAWARMSWGYWMMWGCWNGMWRTTRAAAMGYWYAKYMAASANCWRKRAGAAAAAAGAAAAAGCCGAGCTGAAATTTGTCCGGACACCCTCTGGTCTAGGGCTTTAATTGCCGGGACAGTTATTTTGAACTTTCCCTACCTTCGGTGACCGGTGCAAACCGTCTTTGCCATCTGATAAATACGTGATTAATCAGAGCATGCCATTGGTCATGCCAAATACGAGCAAGACAGGCTACTAGGATAGCAACATTACCGCCGCCTTATTGGCGCGAACAAAAGCCTATAGTGCGCCCTGTTCCGAACGTGAACCAATCGTGGGGTTGTATGTCAACAAAACAAATGGGCGCGCAGAAACCAAAAGTTTAAACATCAAGCCATTCTGGTACCGGAAGGTTTTTCTCACGCAGGAATTCAGGGTTGAACATTTTTGACTGATATCGGAGCCCGCTGTCACACAGCAGCGTCACAATTGTATGGCCTGGGCCCATATCTTTTGCCAGTTTGATTGCACCGGCTACATTAAGGCCTGTTGAGGAGCCAACACACAAGCCTTCGCGTCTCAGCAAGTCAAACGCCATTGGTAACGCCTCGTGGTCGGTAATCTGATAAGCATCATCGATTGGTGCGCCTTCGATGTTGGCGGTAATGCGCCCCTGCCCGATACCTTCGGTGATTGAGGTGCCTTCAGACTTCAATTCGCCTGTTTTGAAATAGCTATACATAGCTGCGCCCATTGGGTCGGCCAGAACAACTCTAATATCCTTATTATGTTCTTTAAGACCAATACCCGTGCCAGCCAAGGACCCGCCGGACCCAATGGCAGTGATGAAGGCATCAACTTTGCCGTCAGTTTGCTGCCAAATCTCCTGCGCTGTTGTTTTGATATGCGCTTCGCGGTTCGCAAGGTTATCAAACTGGTTCGCCCAGATAACGCCGTGCTTCTCGGTAGCCGATAGTTCCTCGGCGAGCCGCTTAGCAACCTTCTGAAAGTTATTAGGGTTCGAATAGGGCACTGGCGGCACTAGCTTTAGCTGGGCACCCATCAGGATCAGCGTATCGATTTTCTCACGCGACTGATTATCCGGCATTACGATCAAGCAGCGGTACCCTTTGGCGTTTGCAACTACTGAAATACCAATACCAGTGTTGCCAGCTGTGCCTTCAACAATAAGACCTCCGGGCTCAAGCAATCCCTTTTTCTCAGATTCTTCAATAATATTGAGCGCAGGACGGTCTTTAAGCGATCCACCCGGGTTCGCAAACTCTGCCTTGCCGAGAATGGTACAGCCTGTTAACTCAGACGCATATTTCAGCTTAATAAGCGGTGTATTACCGATTGCTTGCAAGGCGCCTGTGTACACAGTCATAAAATTCTCCATAAAGAAACAAATTCCTAGATGGCATGCTTATTCATCAATTCAAGGAAAATTCAACAACAAAAACGCTAATCAAGAAATCGTTTTCGAAATGAGGCTGCTACGCCGATGGTCTTGACTGTAGCATTGCTTCGGGCGGCTCCCAGTTTTTTGCCCAGCCAGCCAGCTCGTTCACGCCCATCGGCCGTGCAATATAGTAGCCTTGCGCGCGATTTGCCCCAAGCCGTTTTGCCACGTGCCACTGCTCTTCGTTTTCTACGCCTTCGCAGGTTACTTCCATGCCTAACCGCTGCGCGAGATCGATCGTGTTATCTAATATCACCGACGATTTATTACATCCTGCTGCGTCCTGCAAAAAAGGTCTATCCGTTTTCATTTCAGTGAAAGGCATGGACTTCAACCTAAGAAGCGGGTCAATACCAGCACCAAAATCGTCAAGCGCCAACTTCACGCCCATCAGACGAATACGCCCGAGAACCTCCAAAGCAATTGCCGGATGATCAATCATGTCTGCCTCAGTGAGCTCAAGCGTTAAAAAACCCGGCGGCATCTCATAAAACTCTAGCGCTTCACGGACGATATCTACAAAGCTTAACGAGCAAACATCGCGCGGCGCGACATTGACATTGAAGTGAAGCTCCACTCCCTTTTCGCGGCACGCTGCCCATTCCTCTAAGGCAAGACCAAGGATTTTTTTAGTAACGAAAGGCGTGAACCCGTGTTGTAGTGCGATTGGCCGAAAAACATCGGGCCCTACAAGGCCACCAAAACTGGTTTTCCACCGCGACAGGCATTCTACGCCRTGCACGCTTCCGTCYTCGCAGTTTACAGTTGGCTGAAACACCGGCGTAAGAGCGTTTTCCATCATACTTAGGGCTTCATGCACATCGTTTGTGAGCTCAGGTGGCAAGGGTTTATCAACCAAATGCGGCGCAACAGTATGCCCCAGCATCAACATCAAATCATGCCTGTTTATGGGCTTCTGTAGCGACCCGATAAAATCCAGTTCGTAGGCTCTGGCCAGCCCTTGCGCTGTATCGATCATTTCCGGCCCTTTAGCGCTCATCACCATAACAATTGGTTTTTTGTTCGGAAGTTCTGCAATTTTTCTTATGAGCTCGAAGCCACCCATAATTGGCATATCTATATCGGTTATCACCATACTGAAGGAACCGCTGCTGAGCTCCGCCAGGGCCTCTACGCCGTTGTAGGCACATACCACCTCATAGCCAGCTCCGCGCAGCAAATGGTTCAGTATTTGGCAACTCGTGATACTGTCATCAACCACCAAAATTCGTTCTTGCATTTAGGCACCTTTTAATCGCCGCGGCAGACTTTCCGAGGCCGCACACCACTGATTTCAACGTATCAGACAGAATTAACGATTACGTTAACAAGCTAGTCACAAACGTTGCCCATTTTCATAGCTACCTACGCGGGGTCATTATCCGTTTCCGCTATCAATAAACCGGCGAGGCCGCCAGTTTTTGGCCCAATGCAGGAAATCATTTCCACTCATGGGGCGTGCAATCAAATACCCTTGAGCCCGGTCAGCCCCTAACTGCCGCGTGAGATCCCATTGCCTTGTATTTTCAACTCCCTCACAAGTTACTGTCAGGCCCAGTCGCTGGGCCAGCTTTATTGTGTTATCCAATATTACTGATGATTTGTTGGCGCCCGCTGCGTCGCGTACAAATGGTCTGTCAGTTTTTAGTTCAGTGAAGGGCATGGTTTTAAGCCGAAGCAGCGGATCGACGCCCGCACCAAAATCATCCAGCGACAACCCAACCCCCATCAACCGCAAGCGCCCCAACACTTCAAGTGCCGTCGCTGCGTCGTCTATGATGTCGGTTTCGGTAAGTTCTAAAGTCAAAAATTCTGGCTGAACTTTGTGTTGCTCCAATATCTCAGCAACTGCATCCGCAAAATCAAGGCTGCAAATATCATTTGGAGAAACATTCACACTCATATTTACGGTTATCTCTTGTTTGTGCCAACCGCTCAACGCGCTCAGGGCCAAAGAAAGAATACTTTTGGTTACAAAGGGAGAAAAGCCGTGTCGCGCTGCGATCGGAAGGAATATATCGGGCCCTACGAGGCCGCCAAAAGTTGTTTTCCACCTGGAAAGACATTCCACACCGTAAATAGAGCCATCAACGCAATTTATCGTCGGCTGAAACACCGGCGTTAAAGAGTTCTCTAATAGCTCGACTGAAAAAACTTCCTCAGCAAGCAGGTCTTTTAGCGGAGAATTTTGTCCCAGATGGGGAGCGATGGTTTGCCCCAGCAACAGCAAAAGTTCAGCGCGACTGATTGGTTTTGCAAGCGCTCCGAGAAAGTCCAGCCCGTGGACCTTTGCCAGCTCCAGCGCGGTCTCAATAATTGGCGCCCCTTTTTCGCTGACAACGATTACAGCGGGTCGGTTGCCGTGCATCTCTGCCATTTTTCGGATAAGCACATACCCATCCATTACCGGCATGGCAATATCTGTTATGACAAAACGGTACGGGCCCTTCTTAATTTCAGCAAGAGCCTCTTCACCGTTACTTGTACACACAACCTCATAGCCCGCCTGACTGAGCATATGGTCAAGAAGTGCACACGACGTAACACAGTCATCAACTACTATAATTCGTTCTTGCATCGAAACTCCTGCTTTGCCTTAGCGTGCAGCGAAGATGCCTAGATGTGGCATCCCATAGGATGCCTAAAAACACWAACCATAGGGTTAACGCAGCAGAAACGATGGCTAATTCCCGTAAACAGCCGCTTCTTTCAAGCCCGGACTAGCGGCTAAAATTGTGGCCTTTGTCTCTGCTATCCAAGATTTCACTCGGCTTTCCAAGAGATAGAGTGGAATACCACCCGCAGAAAGAACCCTGTCGTGAAAATCCCTTATATCAAAGGCACCGCCGAGTTCAGCCTTCGCGAGAGCCCGCAATTCAAGGAACTTGAGTTCACCAATTTTGTAAGCGAGAGCTTGACCCGGCCACGCAATATAACGGTCTACCTCGGTTTGAATATTATGTTTTGCCAAAGCTGAGTTTTCCTCAAGAAGCCTAATCGCCTTTGCCCTGCTCCAACCCCTCGCATGTATTCCCGTATCAATCACAAGCCTGCAAGCGCGCCACATCTCGTACGTTAATCTCCCGAATTGCTCGTAGGGAGTTTCGTAAAGGCCCAAGTCCAGCCCTAGTTTTTCAGCATATAGGCCCCAGCCTTCGCCAAAGGCATGGGGGTATTGTTCCAGCCGAAATTGAGGCACATTTTCAAGCTCTGCCGCCAGCGCTATCTGGAGGTGATGTCCCGGCACGGCCTCGTGCAATGTGAGAGCTGGCAACGTATAAAGCGGACGACTTTTCAAATCAAAAGTGTTTACCCAGTAGTAGCCGCCACGCGTAGAGCCCAGCGGCGCACTCAGATATCGCCCTGTTGTATAATTCGGGGCAATTGCAGCGGGGACGGCCTCAACCCCGTAGGGTTGACGGGGTAGTTTTTTAAAGAGTTTGGGAACACGACCATCAATTACCTTTGTAAGATAGCTCGCGTAAGAAAGAAGCTCGCGTTCTGATTTCGCATAAAACTGAGGCGCGGTGCGGAGGTATAGCAAAAACTCTGCAAAACTGCCGTCAAACTCCGTAGATTTTATAATGGTCTCCATTTCCCGCCGAATACGAGAGACTTCTGTCAGCCCCAACGCATGAACCTCATCTGCCGTTACATCCAGAGTGGTATAATAACGCACCATCGCATCATAATACTCTGCTCCGCCAGCCATTGCAGATGCTCCAATTTTCGTTCCGGAAGCGACATAATATTCTGTATGCATAAATGCCGCAAGTTTCTGGTAGGCAGGCATTACCTCAAGCGAAATAACATCACGTGCTTTTTTTCGCAGCGCCTTAACTTCGCGGTCACTCAGCAAATCGTTCATTGTCAGGAAAGGCTGGTAAAAAGTATTCTCTGCCATATCTTCCGTGATAATTGCAGTGAATGTAGGCAGCAAACCGTCTAGTACCACTTTTGGCAACATGAAGTTCTCATCAATGCCCTGCTCTAAATTCCTCGTGTGCTCGGCCAAGTAACGAGGCAAATCCTTCAGCCTACTTATATAGGCCTCATAGTCTGTGGTGCTGGCGAAATTAATACTACGCCACATCCTAGCGGGGGACGTATGAAAACCGCTGTCGCTATAAAGGGGAATACGCCAGGCTTTGTGTTTCTGGAACACCAGTGTGCTTTCGAGTTTATAGCGCAACATGTCGTAATTCAGCTGATCGTCAGCCGTAAGCTCTGCCTTATCAACTGAAAGCAGTTCTACCAGAAGTGCCCCGGCCTGCGCAGCACGTCGCTTTTGGTCTTCGGGTAAAACGTGCGCCATACTTGGTGCAGTCGGTATCTTCGTGCCCTGCGGCCCCGTTCCTGGGTTCTCCTGATAGTGAAACTTGCGTTCGGTCTTGAGCAATTCAGCGAATAAAACCGCAGCTGTAGGAGACTTGCTATCCTGAGCAAAAACRRCTGCAGAATATCCCATTATAATCATGACAATTAGTGTTATTTTTATAGCCATTGCCGCCTCCCATAAACCCTAAACCACAGATTGGGGACTTAGCCCCTATGGGAATGGGGACTAAATTCTAAAGCATGTCAAATACTGTTGGTTAAATCATGGGAAACGCTGTTATTTCAGCCGAGTTCGTCTAAAAGCGAAGCTATTGGATTAACTGTGTTCTCTACTGGCGGACAGGGGGTTAGCTCCCCTTTCGCGCTAAAAACACCCGAAGACTGACGCTCAGTAGCAGCGTGCTCGCCGACCACACCGTCCGGAAGGCCCGGCTGCTCTTCATCTTCAAATATATGTATACGCTCCCCCAAGACTTCATTAATTACCGTCAATAATCTCCGGCGGTCAATAGGTTTGGTAACCACGTCAACCATGCCTGCTTGGATGAAACGTTCTAGCTCTTCAGGGAATGCATCCGCGGTACACCCAACGATAGGAACTTTGGAAACATCACCGTCAAGGGCCTTAATCCACTTAGTAGCATCGATGCCCCCAAGGACCGGCATGTGTACATCCATAAGGATGATATCAAATTTTTCTTGTTCAGCCTTGTCGCAAGCCTCAGCACCGTTAACAACAACAGTTACGTTGTGACCTAACCTACCTAGCGTATTTGCCAGTACCCGCTGATTGATTAGGTTATCGTCCGCGACTAGCACTTCCAGAGCCCGGGTTGCCACCGCAGAAGCTGAACGGTCTTTATCGCCAAAACCAGTCTGAGCAGGCAATTCAGAAACATGGCCTTCTGTACAGCGGAAAGTAAACCAGAAACGAGAACCAGCACCTTCCTCACTTTCAACACCAATTTCGCCACCAAGCAGCACGCTCAGCTGCCTACATATGGCTAGGCCCAATCCAGTACCGCCAAACCGGCGGGTTGTTGAAGCATCGGCTTGTGTAAATTTCTGGAAGAGACGGCGCTGCGCATCGGGCGCAATACCAATACCAGAGTCTTGAACTGAAATTTTGATCATATGATAATCACGCGTTACCAGAACAAGCTCCGCCTCAATCGCAACTGTCCCTTTTTCAGTGAATTTGATCGCATTCCCCACAAGATTAAAAAGCACCTGCCGTAAACGGGTCGGGTCTGCAACGATAACATCTGGTATTTCGCTATCGAGCTTCCAACTGACATCCAAACCTTTATCGTTTGCAGCAGCCCCTAGAAACTGAACCGCATCCGACATAATCCATTCTAAACGGGTGGCTTGACTTTCAAGTTCAACTTTACCCGCCTCAAGTTTGGAAATGTCCAAGATATCATTGATAACCGCTAGCAGGCTTTTACCCGATTGCTGCAGTGTTTCGGCAAATTGCAGCTGGTTATTATCGAGCCCACTGTCCATAAGCAGGTCTACCATGCCAATAACCCCGTTAAGCGGTGTCCTAATTTCATGGCTCATTGTCGCGAGGAATTCAGACTTGGCAACATTGGCTAGTTCAGCTGCGTCACGAGCTTTGGAAAGTTCGTTTGCAAGTTTGGCAAAAGCCTCGCGCTGCTCTTTCAACACGGCYTCATTGCGCCTTTTGTCRTGCACAACGCGTTGTAAGTTCTGTTCKATTTCTTCAAATTCGAGAATGCGGGTTTTTGAACGCATTGCAGCGTCTTTTATGGCATCCAGYGCTTCCTTAAAATCAGGACGATCGAGCAAATATTCGTCTTCAGCCGAATTGTGCGAAAAATCGCCATCGAGATATTGGCTCAAAGCATCAAGAAAGGCTCGTTCCGGCTGCACGGTGTTACGCTCGATTACAATTTGAAGAACAACCCCAACCAAGCCGCCAACCAGGCCAGCCGCCATACCAGGCAGATATCCAATTCCCTCTCCGTAAACCAGAAAGAACGACAAACTGGCAGCCAAAATGGCTGTCAGTGACATTACCCACGGAATTGCTCTTAAAACCTGTTTCATATTACCTATGTGGTCTACGCTTACGGGCTGTAAAAAGCCTATAGGGTATAAGTTAAAAATCGATAAAACGGCATGATCGACACCGCCTTATTTTCAGAAAAACTCATGGCCAACAATTCGCAAACGTAGGCAGACCCTCTTTCCTCATCTCCGACATGATGACGCAGGAGCCGCCATAATAGCAAATAGAAACTCACTATTGAACAAGGCAAGACAAAGCCCGTAGATAAAAACCTAGTTGAAGCCGGTCAAGACACCCAAGAGATAAATTGACACACGCCTCCGTTAATCACGAAGTTCYCTTCGCAAAACCTTGCCTACTGGTGATTTTGGCAACGCATCAATAAAGCGGACTACTTTCGGCACCTTGTAGTTTGTAAGATGCTCGCGGCAGTAATCGATCACCTCAGCTTCGGTTAACTTGTCATCTGACCGCACAACATAAGCCACGACTTTCTCACCCGTTACTTCGTCTTTAGCGCCAACCACTGCCGCTTCAGCGACACGATCAAGCTGAGTAAGAACCGCCTCAATATCTGCGGGATAAACGTTGAAACCTGACACCAGTACCATGTCTTTGATCCGGTCCACGATCGACAAGTAGCCATCTTCGTCATAAATGGCGATATCACCAGTTTTGAGCCAGTCGCCGTCAAAAGATTCAGTCGTGGCATCTGGGTTGTTCAGGTAACCCTTCATAATTTGGGGTCCGCGCAACAGTAATTCGC
>JAESRJ010000358.1 GCA_016764715.1 Kordiimonadaceae bacterium
TTGTCGCGAACGTATCACATGAGCTGCGCACACCCTTGACGGTATTGTCGGGCTATCTTGAAAACATGATGGATGATGGCGGTAGCGAGTTAGCACCGTGGGATAAGTGTTTGCATCAGATGCAAGGGCAATCCCAACGCATGACGCGCCTTGTGGACGATTTGTTAATGCTGTCGCGGCTGGAAGATGAAGAGAAAGCTGCATTGCGAGATCCCGTGGCAGTGCCTGCCATTTTATCCGCAGTGCTGGACGATGCACGAGCTTTGAGTGGAACGCGGGCGCATCAAATTTCATTAGAAGTTGATGCGTCAATATGGTTGCGCGGTAGTGAAAAAGAATTGGCCAGTGCTTTTTCTAATTTGGTGTTTAATGCGGTGGAATATACACCGGGTAACGGCAGTATTGCCTTGCGTTGGTACCGCAATGACGAGCATGTTTGTTTTGAAGTGAAAGATGCAGGAATTGGTATCGCTGCTCAGCACGTACACCGGTTGACAGAAMGTTTKNATCRSRYTGATRMSKSRMSCWCSCGMSAGYACGGTGGCACGGGGTTGGGGTTGTCGATCTGCAAAGAACTTTGCGCCTTAATGAAGGGTGAGATTGGCCTTTATAGCAATGAAAACCGCGGCACTACCTTTTGGTTCTCAATGTTACTATTGAAAGACCGAGATAAAGAGAAAACAAAAAAGACACCGCATTGCCAAACATTATCCGAACTGAACATCATGGTCGTGGACGACTGTGATGTCTGCTGCCGGATAATTGGTGAACAGCTGCGAAAYATTGGTGTGCAAGCAAGTTTCGCCAAGTCTGGCGAGGAAGCGCTGAAATTGATGCGTATGGCCGCCGCAGAGCATAACGCTTTCGATATCGCTGTTATCGACTACCGGATGCCGGGAATGGACGGTGAAGCGCTKGCGAAAGAGGTTCAGTTGAACGAAACCCTGCAGGGCACAGCTTTGGTATTAATGACGTCCTCCCCGCGAAAGGGTGACGGCAAACACATGAAGAAGGTAGGCTTTTCTGGTTATCTGACCAAGCCCGTATTCTCGGGCGAAATTGAGGCAGTGCTTGTGTCCATGTGGCGTGCAAAACAATCAAACGAAGATATGGAATTAATAACACGGCATAGCGTGAAGGAGACAGGCGTGACTAATAAACAAGCCTTCAAACTTGAACATACCCACATATTGCTGGCGGAAGACAATACCGTCAACCGAATGGTAGCAACCAGTATTTTGGAAAAATTCGGCTGCTTCGTAACGCCTGCAGGCAACGGAAAAGAGGCGTTGGATATGGCAATGGAACGCCGATTTAGCTTAGTATTTATGGATTGTCATATGCCAGAAATGGACGGTTATGAAGCAACGCGGGCTATTCGGAAATTTGAAGAGCAGTCGGGCGCTGAACGCGCTTTAATTGTCGCCTTCACTGCCAGTGCGATGGTTGAGGATCGCGAGTCGTGCATGAACGCGGGAATGGACGATTTTATGACCAAGCCAGTACTACCGGTAGACATCGAAAAAATGCTGCGTAAGTGGCTTCCAGGCAATGTCATTCGCGGGAAATAGGGCGCTTGAATATACTGGCGCAACCGCGCCTAAGGTTCATAACTCGTTAGGGAAGGCGCGGTATACTGTTCGGGCCTTGGATTAGAATTACATTGGAGCTTGTCTGTGTCGATGCGAATTTTAGCGGTAGACGATTCGAAGACCATGCGCAATATCGTAAGCTTTACGCTTGAACGTGCCGGGTATGACGTGACAGTTGCAGCCGACGGCCTTGAAGCGCTGGAGAGTATGGACGGAGATTTTGATCTGATTATCGCCGATTTCAATATGCCAAATATGGATGGCTTGGAATTGGCGCGGCGCATAAAAGGGCATGAGCACTATAAAAACACGCCGATCCTAATGTTATCCACCGAGTTTGACGATGATCTGAAAGCGCGCGCTAGGGACCTGGGCGTAACGGGCTGGGWYWASANWKSYKYYSRTRWWSKCRWMKWTTSKTKAAYTKKWKWRTWWKKTCTSTKCNRCASANSTGTNAKTSYSYYCATNWGKMDTTARGGANNVYYKDRRWMTWMTRDYNNKWKADTTNRGTGNRKBGDTYTWKYAKMWWWBWVTYYYWYKTKKAMGNWRRYTAATGRGCATACATATTTTAGCAGTRGAYGATTCTAAGACCATCCGCGACATTGTGGCTTTCACCTTAGAACAAGAAGGCTACTCAGTTGGATTAGCTGTTGACGGTGTGGACGCACTCGACAAGTTGACCAAAGAGAATTTCGACTTGATTATCACCGACTTTAATATGCCAAACATGGACGGCCTTGAATTGATTGAGGCGGTAAAGGCAAGGCCAGACTGGAAGACTAAACCTGTTTTGGTACTTTCCACCGAGTCGGACATTGAGCTTAAAAATCGGGCAAGAGCTGCGGGCGCAACAGGCTGGATTGTAAAACCCTTAGATCCGACTGCACTGATAAAAGTCGTCAAAAAAGTGTGTGGCTGACTGGCCATCGCACACTAAAAATTATCCGTAAACTAAAAACCTATCCTCGTTAATGTTACTTGCAAGACTTTGAAGTTGCAGCGTTACAGCTTTTTTTGCTGTGCTCGGGCGAGAGTGCTCCGTGATCCCTTGAGGCCGTCAACCATCACTACGGCTTTCCGGAGTGGATACTGCTAACGTTCCTGGCCGAAAGTATCGATGGTGACTTGGCCATCGGCTTGATCCAGCGACTGAGCGTGTCTTCAAAAGCCTTCCTGCTAACAGGTTTTGCTAAATAATCATCCATTCCAGCGGTAATACAGTCCCGCTGATCACCTTCCATTGCGTTAGCAGTAAAAGCTATGATGGGTGTGCGGTTGATATGCCTACGTTCTTCGATGGCGCGAATTTTCATCGCAGCCTCAAGGCCCCCCATCAGCGGCATTTGGCAGTCCATAAATATAAGGTCAAAACTCTGTTTGTTAAACATTTCAAGCGCTTCAAAGCCGTCTCCGGCTGGAGCGACCGTGCAACCAAACTTCTGTAAAATTACGGTAGCCAGCATAAGGTTTACAGGATTGTCTTCAACAAGTAGGACACGGGCTTTGAAGTTGCTTAGCCACTGGGTACTTGTACTTTCTCCACCTGTTGCACCGTCTGGTGTAATGAACGGCGAAAGAACGCCGTCGTTTATGGACTGCAATACGCCAGATATTATTGAAGGGACGACCCCAGGGAATACCGGCTTGTTGATATACCCTGAAAAGCCCGCCTTTTTCATTTTTGCAACGCYCTCTGAAATGGGATCGGTTAATGCAAGTATCATCGCTGTACCTGCAATGCTTTTTTGTGCCCTTATGCGCTTGGAGAGTGTTTCCTCGCAAAGCGATCCTGTACTGTGACTAACAATAATGATGTCAAAGGGGGCGCTGGATGTGGCAGCATTTAGAAGTTCATCAATCGCCGATTTTTCGTCCTGCACAGTTATGGCGTTGCCGCCTAGGGCTGTAAGTTGCCCTGCCGTGATTTCCGCAGCCAACTGGTTTCTATCTATTATTAAGGCCTTGCTCGCGGTGATCAATTTTCGATTGAAGTAAGACTTTTGGAAGGAAATATTGTCGCTTTCCACCAAAGGCAAGCTTAGGGAAAAAACCGACCCGACATTTGTTTCGCTGCTTAAAGTAATCACGCCGTCCATAAGCCTGGCCAAACTTTGGCTAATGGAAAGGCCGAGACCAGTGCCTTTGTATTTGTTCGAAAAGGCAGTGCTCGTTTCGGCAAAAGTGCTGAAAATACCGGCTTGCTTGTCAGTGTGGACGCCGATCCCTGTGTCTTCAACATCAACGCGTAAGAATACGGCRCCCTGCTTGGTGTAAGGAKTGCATACTTTAATAAATATATGACCGCTTTTAGTGAATTTAATGGCATTGCTGAGCAAGTTCGCGATAATTTGCCGAATGCGCCCTGGGTCACCGACAATATTTTTGGGCATCAAGGTGTCGTATTTAAAAATGAGCTCTAGGTCCTTTTCCCGAGCCTGTTCTTTATATATGTCCAGCACATCTTGMAGCAGTGTCTGAAAGTCGAAATCCATCGTCTCGAGCTCAAGCTTTTTCGCTTCAATCTTCGAAAAATCTAAGATRTCATTAATCAGGGATAACAGGCTTTCTGCTGACGTTAGCGCCGTATTGGCGTAGAGGCGTGCTTCTTTAGAAATATCGGACGCGAGGATTAAACCAGTTGACCCAATTATGCCGTTCATCGGTGTTCTGATTTCGTGGCTCATATTTGAAAGAAACTGAGATTTTAATGTAGCTGCGTTTTTAGCTTGTCCAATAGCCACATTTAGATCTTTGGTTTGCTTTTCAACTTCTTCAGCTAGGTTTTGTACTAACGGAATCCATCGCAGYAGACCAATCGCTAGAATTGAAAAGCCTCCAAGAAAACCAACGACTTTTTCTAAAAAGGCCTGTGTTGGCGTGTCTCCTATGACAACGAAAACCTCAAGGCCTGCGATTTCATCTGTGATGTCCATCAAACAACCAAAGAGCAGCAGGACAAAACCTGTGACGATCAGGTTCCAGCCCGTGCGGCGGTTTCCGAAGCTGCTACCACTGATCTGCCATAGATAAATAACAATGATGAAAACGATGAGTGCTCTAATGCTTTCAAGAACAATGTCGTTACTTAAAAATTCCATCCCAATCGACCTTTTTTTTGCAAAACGCTAGCCTGAAAATAATAACGGGAAAAACTTAACGGCCCCTAAATTCAGGGCGTTACGAAAGTAGTTTTGAAGAACTGATTGCCAAGATAATGAAATTTGGATCGAAAAACGGGAGGTCGCAAAATAATCGAGCCAAAAAAAGCCTTTATGGTTAATAAAATTAAGTAATTGGAAAGAAGTTAGACGATAAAGTTGAGTGCGCTATCTAAGATAGACGGCATTTCAGGCAAGACGAAAAAGGGCAAAYTTTCTCCATGAGCAGCAAGGTCTCAGGTTCCAAAATAAAGCACATTCTAATAGTCGAGGACAATAAAGTGTTCGCTCGGATATTAGCGCAGACATTGGTTATTATGTGTATCAAATACGATGTAGTCACAGATGGACTGGAAGCCATCGAGATATGCAAGGAAAGGTCTTTTGACTTGATCCTGATGGATATCATGATGCCGCGTATGGATGGAATGGATGCTACCAGAATAATTCGMGGTCTATCTAAGCATAACTCTGAGGTGCCTATCATCGCGGTTACGGCCCGGCTGGGCCATGATAGTCAGCAAGAATATACTGTGGCTGGTATGACTGACGTGATCAAAAAGCCAATCAGTACTAAAAACCTATTCGATATGCTCCGTAAGCATTTGAATGTCGATGAGAAAACCGCACACCTGGCGCGCCTTCGCCATGACGCCCAGCGCGACAGCACACCGGACATGGAAGAATTGAATTCTGTGAATTGGATAATGCTGAAGCAATATCAGCAAATTCTAAAATCCGATTTCCTGCCTTTGCTAGAAGAATATCTAACTGCAGGGGTGGATGTGTTGAGCAATATTGCTGAGGCGATTAGCGAGGCTGATGCTAGCCGCGTCGAGTTTTTGGCCCATAAATTCAAATCAACGAGCCTTGTTTTTGGCGCGGAGCGGGTATCCAATCTGTCTGCGAAAATGGAAATGTTGGGCAGAGCCAAGTCGCTGGAAACGGTAGACCCTATTTTCACTGAACTGAATAGCCAGTTTGAGCAAGCTCGCTCCGTTTTATACGATCAGGTAAATCTGTTGCGTATGGCAAGCTAGCTTTATTACGTAAAGGGGTTTCAGGCGCCAGACTTTTTAAGGGGGTCAGTCAAAGAACTCGGATTACTGCATACCAAAAAGAGACCTATAGTGGAGGCGGCACGACAGCCTTTTTKCTTTTCATTTCTTTAAGAAARCGRGAAGCTCAAARCGAGCTTTAATGATCTGCCCRGTSCCGGMAATCCCAATTGAGGTAGAACAAGAGTATYGGYCAATTTGTCGRCSATCAGATACAGGCGYCACTGCTGWGATACCTGATAGTGTARTCCCAGATTGATCTCGCTCGATGATCCGAGGGATACTATTGACCCATCCTCCGCTTCATCCTTTGCGGGNCCAGTGTGGTTTRTTTCAGCGCGGACGGCAAATCGTGTCGTCGGTGAAAAGGAGGCAGCAATCAACCCCGTTTGCGTGATGCTRGCAATCAAAGCCATGCGAGCGGCACGGCTGCRGGGAGGTAGGAAGYAGTGCTTTGCYATCTTTAGGGGCGGCCCTTAATGCCGGCTTTGATATGGGTGTAAAGAACGATGGGCARTAGTATGCCGATGATCAGGTGGATGAGGCCTACAATTTCCCTGCTGGCATCCCCAGCGATATAATAAAGCAAATAGGCGGTGATGATTTGCAGGCTTACTGCACTCATCAAGGTGATGCCCCAGAAACGGGAGCGCTTCGTGCGCCAGCCCATCGGCAGGTGGGCTGCAACCATAGCGCCAAAAAGGATCATCATCAAAAAGGCGGCCAGTCCGTGAACGGTAAGCGCCGGGTATTGCCATGCGTGGTTTTCGGGCCCGAAGTCGCCTTCAANTACAAAGAAATCACGCAGAATGAAAAAGGCCAAGCCTGTAAACCAGCTGGTGGCAAAGGCACCAAATAGCWCCCATTGAAAGGGCTTGGGCAAAAAGAGCGCAATGCGTTTCGTCCTCATTGCGTGACACCAAGGGATTGCATGTTACCGCGGCTATCAATGCAAACGGCAGAAGCCGAAAAATGCATGAGCAGTTCGTTTGGGTCCGAGGACAAAAAGACCGCTTTAGTGAGCGCGTCTGCCACCATGCAGCTTGGAGCAAAGACGGAGATGCTATTGGTGCTACTGATGTATTCTCTGCTCACGGGGTTAATAATCAGGCTGTTTCTGCCAACGTGGTTGGGCGCACTTGTGGCGAGTGCCGCAGATGCCATTTCAATGGCGCAAAAACTGTTGCGCTTGCGAGCGTTGGGATGGCGCACATTTACATGCTGGCCGTGCCAGTTTAGCATCCATATATCACCACCTGCGTTGATGGTGATTTGCTCAAAGGTCGTGCCACAACAGGTCAACGCGCTAGCTGCGCAGTCAACGGCATAGCCCTTTGCGATGCCGCCTAGGTCGATCTTAATGTTGCGTTTGAAGGAAACTTCACTGCCTAAAATTTCAAAGTCCTGCCAATTGCCAGCTTCACTATCCTTGTAGTTCTGCGGCAAGCCACCCAAGCGCATTAGATCGTGGCCAATAGCTATATCGTATAAACCGCGCGTTAGGCGGCTAAGCGACTGTGCATGATTAAGAACCGCAGTCGTGTCCCTTGAAATCGGGACAGCCCCCTCATATGCGTTTTTATTGATGGTAGAAAGCTCACTGTCACTGTCGTGAAAGCTCATCAAGTTTTGGATGCGTTCGATTTCCGCATAGGCGAGGGTGGATGCAGCGAGCAATTCATCATCCAACACGTCAGCTGAAAGACTGATTTCAACGAAGGYACCGAGCAGGGGTTTGCTGCGGCTGATCGTGTTCACGTACGTCACCTGTTAGAGCGCCTTTAAAATGATGTCCCACGTATGGGTCAGCCGATTGATGCCGTCAGTTATGTGCCTGCAAGAAAGCGTGGCCCCTGAAATGTTTCTGATTTGTTTATCCAGCTTCAAGTGCTCAGAGTTATCTTTGCCGGTGAACTGGGCGCGCCATTTTGGGTTTGCGATCTGGTAACCATAGGTTTCCCGGTATACAAGGATTTCGATCCCCATAACCTTGCCGCTACTGTCTAGCCCCACGGCGATATCAATATTTTCGTGCTTTCCGATCACCTGATCAACAATAAACCAACCGCCGTCTTCTGTTTTCCACGCGGTGACCTTGGCCGAACGGACGCGTACCCGAGAGGCTTTTTTAATCGCCTTTCTTTGGCCTTTTGTGAGCACAATATTTGTGCTCACCATCGGGGTGTCACCCCATATTAATTTGCGAGCCTGATCGATACTTAGATATGTTTTGGCCCATACCTTTGGGCTGACGGTAAGAACAAGGCTTGCAGCTGCCAGCAAGCTTGTTTTCAAAAATGAACGGCGAGCAAAACTTGGCATGATGTTCTTTCATAAAGCTTAGAAATTATAGCCAAAGCTTAAGCCGATATGGACCTTTTCCTGCTCATCAAAGTTCCTGTTGCCGACGTTGAAGGACCCTTCACGGCCGCCACCAGAAAATTGGAACAAGATACCAGCTGTTGCCCACCATTTTTCTTCTGCATAGTGCACCGTTGGGCCAAAATAGTTGCCACTTTGGAACTGCGAACCAATAGAAGGAAAGAGGATATCGATATCTGATGGCTTAAGGTTTGGCTCGTCAAAAACCAAGCCGCCTGTGATCGGGTCAATCACTCGWGGCACCAGATAATCTGACTGGTGACGATAYTCWAGTCCGATGAACCATTTCGGGGCAATCCGGTAAGACACACCAGCTGCAATGTCGAGAGCAATTTCTTCTTCCAGTACAAAATCGACGCCTTCGCCGGAGCGGCGGTTTTCCAATTCAATCTTGGGGTTGAAGACAAATACGAGTGTATCATCCAGAAAGTTTTTCTGGAAAAATAAGGCGATTTCTACCGAGTCCTGATTAATAGCTGCACCGTCTAGGCGGTATCTGTCGCGGTGATCATACTCAACGCCAAAAGAAAAACCAAAAGCATCTTTGTAGGGGCTAAGAACATTGTATTTCAATTCGAAATCATAGCCGCCAATGGAAAAGTTATTGAAGCTACCGCCTTCACCGCCTTGGGTGTCAAAAAACGGCAGAAGGTCTGGATCAGTGACAGAGTAATTGTGATGGAAAAGAGCTAGCTCGAACCCAACTGTTAGCTTGTCCGTAATGCCATATTCGATAGAAGGGCGGATATCAGCAAACCTGTAGCTGCCGCCTTTTTTGCCGACGCGGTATATGGTTTCCAATTTTACCTCAAAACTACCTTGTGGCCGCGTATCTGTACCTGTGGCGTAAATCCAAAGATTTTCTTCCGCTGACGCTGAAGGAGCAACTAGAGCTGTTGAGGCCATAAAGCTTAGGGCGGTTGCTACGAGTTTAGTAGCCGTTGCGGGTTTTAAAATTTGTTGGCGCTTAGTCATCGTGGGCTCTCCTGAGGGGCATCACATAATATGCAATTAATAGGCATTCGCAGGTGATATAGTGCGATTAAGAATCGTTAGCAACTAATATTTGCAAGAATGCCAAAATACTTTGGCCGTTAAACTTATGGTGCCACTCCGGTATTTCCGGCTTGCGGACAGACGCCATATTTGAAGGCTAACAATGTAGCGGCAATGGTGCGGAGAGAATTAAGCAGGTCGCCAGCTTGTTTTTGTGATCTTTGGCCAGTGAGCTGTCACGGTTGCAAGAGTAGAAAACAACCTATGACATTGAACGGCGGCGAAGGACCTTGCTGCCTGTTTTTGTCTGAATAAGAACCTGCGAAGCGGCCATTCGGGTGCTCTGTCACCTCCGCGTTGATWTAGCTGCGTGGGTAAAATGGTTTTTCGGGCCTGCTTACAAGAAGCCTGCTTCTTTCAGTTTTTCAACATGGTTGCGCGAAATTGGCACTGCTAGTCCGTTTGTTAGGTGCGCTGTATATTTGCGCTGCTCTTTGTTGACGTGGGTGAGCCCGCTGACCGAAACCCACCATGACCGGTGGACCTGAAAACCAGGATATCCATCCAACTCTGAAAGGGCGTCCTTCATGCTGAGGTGGATCAGCTCGTTGCCGATCTGCGTATGCACGCGGATATAGTGGTCTTCCATCGAGAGGCAAACCAGCTCGCTCCCGAGGCTAGGAGATAAACGGTTGAAAAATCGTTGCCCAGCCGGGGGGCCGGGTGCCGCTGGCTTTGCGGCGAATTTTACAGCAGCTATGCTGATCCCGCCAACAATAATCAGTGTGTAAAGGGCGGTGTCAAAAGCCCACCACAGAAGCGCAGCCACCGTGTCATCAGCCTCTGGCCCTGCTGCAAGCTCGTATAGGACACTTATCAAATACACCGGAACAGAAAGGGTGAGGCTAAATTGTACCAGCGCCCAAACAGGGCTGGTTTCCTGCTGAACGAAACGCGGGAACGCGCGGCGAGCAACAAAGCCGCTAAGGCCGGCCAATATTAAAACGTGGGATAGCCAATAACTGAGGTTTACTAAAAAATTGTCGGCATTGTAACTTTCAAACGGCATCAATGTTGGTAGCAACAAGCCGCTCGCTAATAGAAAATAGAATTTCCTAGCCCGAAACCTGCCCTCTTGAGACCCCCAGAATTCCTGCAGAATATATAGTGTCACGTAAAAACAGCCCCGTTTTGGATTAAAAAATCATGCCCATTTTAGTCGGCTGAAAGCGAACTGCAAGCGCCGCTGTATTGATTTCTGAAAGATAGTTAGTCCTGTTCCCGGAAGCCGCTTCCCATTGGCGAAGCGAAGTGGCCCATTCGCGTAAACACCCTTGATTAGTCCCATGTTTCCCTCAATTGAAAGCCTGGGCAGTAGCGGTGTTCGAGAGAACGCGGTGGGGTAGCAGTGAGGAAATGTTGTGTAAAGTCACTTCGGCCCGAAACTGTGTAGCCAGCCCGATAACGCCATTAAAGCAAGGGAACTGGGATGAAGATTTCGAATTACGGTTTAGTATTGGCCGCAATGTTTGTGTCTACAGACGCAAGCTTCGCCGGCATAGCGGAGGTAGGAACCACGCAGCAGCAGAGTGCAAACACGCTAACAATCAATGTTGATCAAATCCGYGGTACCGAGGGCCGGTTGRTGCTCGCCGTCTATAATACCAGAAAAGCTTAYGATGCSGGCRAYGATGCTGCCGCCTTTGCAGCCCTCTCAATGCAGTTGTCGGGAAAAAGTGTGTCCTTTAGTTTTGAGCAGCTGCCYGCRGGCMGGTACGCSGTCATGATGTTTCACGATAAAAACGGCAATGGTATGCTGGAYTTYAAAGGCSAAWTMCCKTTGGARGGYTACGGYATTTCAGGAGCRTCGCACGCGTATGATGARCCWAGCTTTAAMAAAGCAAGCGTCAAAATGGGTGGCGGCACGAAAACCTTAAACATCAAGATGCACTATTATAAATAACTAATGTGAGAGCCTATCAGCATGGAATTTTTGAGTAAAACGATCACCGAGATGCAAATATATGCGTGGGAGGTTGAACTAGGAGATTGGTTTTTTCTGTTTTCCCTTGGGTTTCTAGCGTTTGAACTGCTCCGGCTTGCGGTAAAGAAAGCGGTRAGCTGGAATTTGATCGGTGATGCGGTCACAAATTTTGTCACGCAGATCGCCTTTTTCGGCGTTACGTTTGCTATAGGCGGGGCTTATGTAAGCGCCTTCTTCYACGTGCATGAAAACTGGAGCCTAACGGCRCTGCCAATTAACGGCTGGATGATTGGGCTTTGTGTGGTGCTGGCTGATATCGCCTACTATTGGGAGCACCGCTTTGTGCACCGGGTGGCTGTGGGTTGGGCAACACACGCCGTACATCATAGTTCACCGTACTTCAATATCTCCGTCGCCTACAGGTTTGGGCCGCTGGATAGCGTGTTCCCGATCTTCTTCTACCTACCGCTAGTAATGATGGGCTTTCACCCTTTTGTTGTGTTCTTTGCCGAGATAGTGGTGCAGCTGTACCAGACGGCGCTGCACACAGAAACCATTGGCAAATTACCGCGCCCGATCGAGGCCGTAATGAACACGCCGTCACATCACAGGGTGCACCACGGTTCCAACCAGCGCTATCTGGATAAAAATTACGGCGGCATATTCATTATATGGGACCGCATGTTCGGTACTTTCACTAAGGAAGAAGAAAAAGTAATCTACGGCTTAACTGAGCCTATAGGCAGCGTGAACCCGATAAAGGTGTTTTTCGGCGGTTTTCATTGGTTCGCTAGGCGCTTTTCGGCGGCAAATGGATTTGCGAATAAGGTGAAATCGCTAGTGAAGCCGCCAGACTGGAACCCTGAGCGTAGCGACTAAGTGCTGCCAGAGTAGATAGCGCAGCATGCCTTTGATAAATTTTGTTTGCTGCGGCAATGGCTGGGACTACATAGTGTAGGGAAGAATAACCTAAGGGTCTGCTATGTTTCGTCGCCTTAAGAATTGTCACAATGTCGAAGATATGCGTTTGCTCGCGAAACAGCGGCTGCCGGGGCCTATATTCCATTATATCGACGGTGCTGCCGACGATGAGATTACCTATAGGCGTAATAGTTCTGCATTCGATGACTGCGACCTGGTGCCGAACGTGCTGGCGGGTGTCGAAAGCGTCGATATGTCTACCACTGTGATGGGGCAGAAGCTCGATATGCCGCTTTTCTGTTCGCACACGGCGCTGCAACGGCTTTTCCATCACGACGGTGAACGCGGTGTTGCCAAGGCGGCTGAGAAATTCGGCACGCTCTTCGGGGTATCTTCCCTTAGTACGGTGAGCCTTGCCGAAATTGGA
>JAESRJ010000049.1 GCA_016764715.1 Kordiimonadaceae bacterium
CTTAAGGGCAGCACTNGTGAATTTACCTTCAGCAACGTTTTCGAACGCCTTGTCAAAAGTAATATCAGCGCCCTCGAACAGCGTGCGCGCGGCATCGTTGCTGATAAGAGCACCAACTTTAATGCGTTTTGTTTTGGCGCCTTCAGGCTCAACCCAGTCAAAACGTTTGCCACCTAGAAAGCGTTTGAATGTACTAACAGGCCGCTCTTTATCGGCCTTAGGTGTATTGACCAACAGCACTCCAACCGCACCGCGGCGGGCAAATTCATCAGGGCGCGAGGAAGACGAACCAAAATGCGCTGCAATTTCGCTGTGCAGCCCACTAGGCACGCCAGATACATAAAGGACAATCTTACCTTCAAGGTCTATGCCCTTCAGATCGTCGATGCCAATACTCGGCGCATGCACGCCGTACCCAACAAACACAACATCGCCCGAGATTTCGGCTTTCGGTGTTTTTACATTGGCGCTCATGAAATAATCGTCGCCGAGCACCAAGGTGCTATCTTTACCACCAACAGTGATCGAAATTTCGGCAGCGTCTTGATCAAGCACGGCTGTTTTGAAGGTTACTTCCTGAAAATAACTACCGTCCACGCCAGCTGGCTTAAGGCCAAGACTTTCAAACTGTGCAGCCACGTAGTTTGCCGCAATGCGGTGACCTTCACTACCAGTATCGCGGCCTTTCAGCATATCATCGGCTAAAAACCGGATGYCTGCTTTGATACGTACCGCGCTAAAGGTCGCCGCGGTTGGCTCCGATCCGTTTCCGGCAGGAACCGTCGGCGTTATCAAAGTCTGGCTTGTTGTCGTCGCACATGCTGCAACTGCCAGCATACCTACCGCGGACAGCCCTGACCGCACTAGGTTGGATTTTCGTGATCGAATCCCCATCAATTTTTCCTTCAAATATTTGCATTGCGTTGGCGTTGTTTTTTTTGGCTCTGTGACAAGCCTTATTCATTGAGTGCACGATAAGATTATTGGGCGATCAGTCAAGCTAATCGAAAGTCATAACGCTTGCTCAGCCTCTGTTTTAGGCGTCATAACTCAAGTAGCTTACTCCTGCTTGAGCGCTTCAACGATGGCCCACAGCCTATCCTGCCCCCACAGTGTTTCGCCCGCAACTCGAAAGGTCGGTACGCCCCAACTTCCGTACATCAACATTTCCTGCCGGTTCTTCTCGGCCTTTTCCTGCCAAGCCGCTTCAGCAAGCCCAGTGCCGAGCACAGAAGCAGGCAAACCGGCTTTTCTAAGTATCTTCAGCAAACCTTCATCGGTGGCCCCGTCGACACCCTCAGACCAAACTGCTTCGGTGAACGCTTTGAAAAAGGTCAATGCATCGCCGCCATCCAACAGGGAGAAACCAATTGCCATCGCCCGTTTGGTAGCTGACCCAAGTGGGTCTGCAATACGACCGAACTTCAATCCTTCAATTTTTGCCTCGCGCGCTGTATCAGCCAATATAAATCGGCCCTTTGCTGGCGGAACAGCCAAACCACGCATCACCATTGGCAACACCGGCTTCAGTTTCAGCCGAACACCCGAGATGTCTGCAAATTCAGAGATCGTATGCAGCGCCAGATAACTGTAGGGGCTGCGCACAGAAAAATAGATCTCAACAGTGCGGCCAGCAACAGATTTATCGAGATTTTTGAGGGCATGCCGCCACAGTCTCGTAAGCTCAAAATGCACTTCTTCGTCGCCGAGCCCAAGCCGGTTTAGCCGGCGCTCCAGATGATCCAATCGGTCAACACCTGGATAGAATTCACCACTATAATAGACCACGCCGCTGGCATAATGCCCTAGCGACCGCAGCAACATCTCGTTCTTCTCCAACTGTGCTTCATCAATCTCCGCTGCTAAGCAAAGGCGCTTCACTGTTGGCAGATCCTGACGCCAAAGTGCGGCCCCAATTTCCTCCGCAATCGCCATAAAGTCCGGGTCATCCTGGATACTAGCCAGATACCGGTTTGCCATTCCAACGCTAAGCCTATCAGGTACGCTTGCAGATTGTGGAAATCCCAGGCCGTAGAGCCGCGCTAGCCGAGAGGCGTCTATTATACTGTTGGCTTCGTAACGTGCGGGATCCGGGTACATATTCGCAGGTAAGCGTTCAACGATCATTGGCTTGATTGTAATATCAAACCGCGCTGCCAAGTCCGGCAACACTTGCACCATTATCTGGCAGTATGGGTCATCTGCGCGGTGAAAATAAAGAAGCTCGTGCCCTTTACGCGAAAACCGCCGTGCTATYTCTGCGCGGCGGCGTTTCATATTWACGCGGGTTTCGCTTGTCAGCCAACTWGCGGCGTGAGCGCGGAGWAAMGTYCGCARGYTACTCATGACWAAATCTCATSAAAGAAAGCYCTTCTGTTAGTCMGTTACCGATTCGACTTTCAGTATAGTTCCTTCCACAGAAATAACACGCACCTTGTCACCTACGGCACTGTCTGGCCCTTCGGCAAGCCAGCGGCTATCGGCGACAGACACATGGCCCCGCCCATCCTTAATCGGCTCTACGACCACATAAACCTTACCAACATGCTGTTGTCCTCTGGTATTTACCTTCGCATCGGGTTCGGGGCCTTTGTTGGTATAAAAATACTGTTTCCCAACGTAAATAAGCGCTGCACCCAGCACGGCAAAAATCATCCCGTGACCTTCGAAGCCCATGTCAGGAAACAACCATGCGAAAACCCCTGTTATTGCGGCAGCTATTCCAACCCACAAAAGGTAGACACCTGGCAGCAGCATTTCACTTGCAAGCAACACGGCTCCGGCGGCCCACCAAAGCAAATGGGCATTTTCAATCATCCAGCTGTAATATTCTTCCATGATCTACTCCGCATTCGGCACGCGGCCGGGCAAGGCTTTTTTCGGCTTGTCGTTATTCAGGTCTTTCAGAAGCTCAGATATGCCACCGATAGACCCAATAACGCTGGATGCTTCCATGGGCATAAACACTAGCTTTTCGTTGGGCGATGTTGCGAAACCGCTAAGGGCTTCGATATACTTTTGAGCCACAAAATAGTTAATCGCCTGCGGATCGCCTTCGGAAATGGCTTTCGACACCACTTCGGTTGCCTTGGCTTCCGCTTGGGCTTCCCGTTCCCGAGCTTCTGCGTCGCGGAAAGCAGCTTCACGGCGGCCCTCGGCTTCAAGGATCACAGCTTTCTTTTCACCTTCAGCACGCAGAATAGCTGAATTCTTCATGCCTTCAGCTTCAAGAATTGCAGCACGTTTATCGCGCTCGGCTTTCATCTGCCGGGCCATTGCGTCCACAATATCGCGTGGCGGTGAAATATCTTTAATCTCGATCCGGGTAATTTTGATGCCCCAAGGGGTAGTGGCAGCATCAACAACATTCATCAAGCGCGCGTTAATCTCATCCCGCTTGGACAGTAATTCATCAAGATCCATCGACCCCATCACAGTACGCAAGTTTGTCATGGTCAAATTTAGAATGGCCAGCACCAGGTTGTTCACTTCGTAGCTTGCTTTTGATGCATCAAGAACTTGGTAAAACACAACACCGTCTGCAGCCACCATGGCATTATCTTTGGTGATTACCTCTTGCGTCGGAATGTCTAGCACTTGCTCCATCATGTTGATCTTGTGCCCAACACGGGTGACGAAGGGGAATATAAACTCAAGGCCCGGCGTTAGGGTGCGTATGTATCTTCCAAATCGTTCGATTGTAAATTCGTACCCCTGCGGCACCATAACCACAGCAGAAAACATAAAGACAATCGCAAGTACGCCGATAAGGCTTACTAAAATAGTTCCAAAATCCATTTTTTATTCCCCCAAGGAATGAGCCCACTGAAATGTTGAACTTTATATATAGGCGCTAAGTGCCGATAAAAAAAGGGGCAGTCGAAACCACCCCTTTCCGGAAATTTAAATTCTAGCGGAGGCTTTAGAGCTGCGACAGCGCATGCTCCGCACTGGAAACCTGAAACGCGCCGGGCTCTTCGATGTTAAGCTCGGTGACGGTGCCGTCGTCTACAATCATGGAGAAACGCTTGGAGCGTTTGCCCATACCAAAGCCTGACGCATCCATTGCTAAGCCTAGGGAATCTGTAAACTCGCCGTTGCCGTCCGCCAGCATAGTAACTTTGCCGCCAGCATCAGCGCTTTTGCCCCATGCGTCCATTACGAACACGTCGTTCACTGCGTAGCACGCCAGCTCATCAACGCCTTTAGCTTTAAAAGCTTCAACGTTTTCGACAAAACCCGGCAGGTGCTTTGCTGAACATGTTGGAGTGAAGGCACCAGGAACAGAAAAAATAACAATTTTCCGGCCAGCAAAATAGTCCGCCGTGCTAACAGGGCCAGGGCCGTCTGCTGTCATTACCGCGAGGCCGCCCGCTGGGATTTTGTCACCGACTTTAATTGTCATGGTCTTTTCCTTCGAAACTTGATTTGTAAATGGTGTGTTGCACGCGCGAGTATTCGCATGCCTTGGCCGCAAGATACGCGCTGTTGCAGATTGTTTAAAGAAATAATTGTTTTTCCGTCGAGAAAGTAACGGTAGCGTCTATTTAGACAGATCAAAACTTCTATCAATTGCCGCACCGCGCCCATCCGAAAAAGTAAGCCGTACAGTTTTCCCGCGCAAATCATGGGAAGAAGACCCCATGCGGTCTGAGAGTATTAGACGCGCGGTTTTTCCGTCGCCCAATAGCTGAATTTTCGGGGCCTCAAAATGGAATGTTTCGCCAACCTCCACCAGCATATCTGCTTTGGAAAGCGTTCGGTCAGCGCGCACGTCAATCACCAGCTTCTGGCGGCCTGCTTTTCCTGTCACTTTAACTGCAGTGATTTCAAGGCCTGCACCGCCATCGCCAGTTCTGGCGGGCACTTTCTGAAGCCATGTTTCGATCCTGAAATCATGGGCCGATGTCTCCGGCTCTAAATCCGCGGCATTAAGCACGTACGAATGGCGGAAAGGCACGCAAATATCCTTGCAAACCATAAAGTCCGCTTCAATTTTGATCACACCAGTCTCAGTTGTTGGAACATAAAAAGGCATCATAACCTGATGGCCATAACCAAATGTTTCAATGCCGAGAATAGAGAAGCGACCCGGAAGCGGATACATCAGATCAACTTTCTTTTCGCCTATAAAGACATTCACAGGCAAGCCAGCTTCACCAGGGGATCGCCAATAGGTTTTCCAGCCTGGTGCCAATTTCGCTTCCCAAGCTACCAGYGTGCCCTCAGCTGAAGAGTGGTCTTTCGATGCAATAACCAGTCGCGTCGACAACATGCCCTGATGGTCCGTCCAATCGGTCCCTGGTGTTGCTTCAGTCGAGGGGGAAACAAAGGCTATGGCAGCAACTGCTAAACCAATAAACATAGTACGCAAGACAATTCTCCATTCAGTCGTAGTCCCTATCTATCAAGATCCGGACGCTTTGGCTAATCTCGTTTTATCACAATGGCGTCACAAGAACGGCCAAACTTATCCAAACGGCCATTTCACAGCAGATGGGCTCAAAAAATGTGTTTGGATTGCATGATTGCGCCGAAAAAGGTATGCTCATGGTCCGCTAAAGAAAGGAAAACCTCCCCTGTGACAACGTCAAATTTCCTCGACKGCAAGCTATTGCTGGCCATGCCCAACATGACAGACACCCGATTTGACCGCAGCGTGATTTACCTTTGCTCGCATGATGCATCAGGTGCCATGGGCCTGATCATYAATCAAGGTATGGAAGAACTAGAATTTAGCGGTTTGTTGGATCAACTAGAAATCGAGTGGGACGAGACRGTACCAGATGTTCAAGTCCATAACGGCGGRCCTGTWGAACCAGGAMGAGGYTTTGTGYTGCATTCCGCRGAYTATGTKCAGGATTCCACTCTTATYGTYAGCGAGAAACTCGCCTTAACTGCCACCATTGATGTGCTAACCGCGATCGCCAATGATCGMGGCCCTTTGCACAGCCTCTTGGCCTTAGGGTACGCAGGGTGGGGAAGTGGGCAACTGGAGCAGGAAATACAGAACAATGCTTGGTTAACGGCAGACGCCGATGACGAGGTTATTTTTTATACTGAACTTGAGCAAAAATGGTCCCGCGCGATGGCGATGCTAGGCGTGAATATATCTATGCTTTCGACGGAGGCGGGCCACGCCTAGTGTTTCCTGTCAAAAATTACAGGTTTGTAACAACGTTAGTTCAGAACGCCGTCTACACCCTGGTCGAAAGTCTCCAAGCTAACGGAAGGCACTTCTTCATACTTGTGGTGCAGGCCTTTGTAATCGATCTCTATTACTTTATCCAAGTCCATTGCACGCATTTCTATTCCCAAGTCATTAAGCAGGCCGTGCACACGCCCTGAAAGCTGGGACGACGTAACGATCCGCGGGGCAGGAATAGTATAAATCCGTTTCAAGCGCTGTTCAAACTCACCCCATTTATCAACAAATGACCGGTTCTGGACCTCAAACGGCCTAACTACACCCACGAGTATTGTACCACCCATAGCACGCGGATCTAGAAAAGGAAGTGAGAGTACTTCCAAATCAAAGTTAGCTTTTGCCTGAAGTTTAAAAGAACCTGTTCGCAGTATTCCGCTGCTTTGCACGAGCGCCACTGCGTACAGCTCTTCCATTATGGAAGCCTGTTCGGTTTCGGAAAAAACAGTGCAATAAGTTTGGCCTGCCATGCCACGGCCAAGCGCCTCCTCAAGCAAGGAGCCCGCTAAACGGTACCTTAGAGAGCCATCAGGAGACATTTCAAGGATGAACATCCACGGCATAATCGATGTTAAACGACGTAGATCAAGTACGTTCCGTTCTGGCACCGATACGCCACCCCCCAGTGACCGCCAATAACTAAGCAACTGGCAGACTTCAGGACACAACACTTCTAAATCCTCTTACAATTTCAYTAATTGTATCACCGAGAAYTGAAGCCATCAATGTTAGGGAAGAAAACAACAAATTCTCACGAATTAACCATAACGAGAACATGTTAACCAAAGGTTAGTTTTCTAAAACTGCACCGAATCAAAGTCACCGCCACCAACTATAGCTGTTGAAGTAGCTTTTGAGTCCAAAAAGGACTGCCCCAATTGTTGAACATCAATTGGTTTGACCGAATCTACATTATCAAGCATTTCCTGCACAGGTATAACRCGGTCGAATACTAACAACTGCCGTCCGAGTTGTTCCATGCGCGATGTTGTCGCTTCAAGTGCCATCATAAGGCTGGCTTTTAACTGCGAAACCGCCACCTTGAATTCAAGMGCTTCTGGCCCCTTTGCCAACGATGCCATCTCCCCTTTAATCACAGGCGCCAGCTGGCTTACCATCTCGGGCCCGGTGCCTGCGTAAATTCCAAACAGGCCAGTATCTTCGTGGCTGCTGCTAAAACTGTAAACGGAATAGGCTAAGCCTCGCACTTCGCGTACTTCTTGGAAGWGGCGCGAGGACATGCCGCCACCAAGAATGGTCGARTATACCTGAGTGGCGTAATAGGTATCATCATGGTATGAGCAGCTAGGCCAAGCTGCGGTTACGTGGACTTGCTCTAGGTCGCGTTTCTCGGTTTTGCGGCCACCAACATAATGCATCGCCACCGGTTTGCGTTTCGTCCCCATTGGCATATGGCTAAGCTTGGCTTCAACAGTTTTTACTAGCAAATCGTGATCCAGGTTACCAACTGCAGAAATCACAGTGTTAACACCAACGTAATTGCTGCGAAGATAGCTAAGCAGATCATCTTGCGTGAACTGTTTGATACCGTCAGGTTCGCCTAGTATCGGCCAGGCAAGCGCCTGATCACCGTAAGCAACTGACTGCAAATGGTCAAAAACCACGTCGTCGGGTGTATCCAGCGCTTGGCCGATCTCCTGAAGGATCACTTCCTTCTCTCGCTCAAGCTCTTTGGGGTCACAGACACTGTTCATGACAATGTCAGCGAGCACATCCACCGCCAGCACCAAATCAGCCTTCAGCACTCGCGCATAATAAGTCGTGTTATCACGGGTGGTATAAGCGTTCATTTGGCCGCCAACYGCYTCWATATCAAGCACRATATCCTTGGCGGTGCGCCTTTCGGTTCCCTTGAAAAGCATGTGCTCTAAAAAGTGCGAAATACCGTTCAATTTTTTAGTTTCGTGGCGYGCGCCAACATTGGTCCAAAGCCCGACTGCAACTGTTTCCAAATCAGGGCGGCGTTCACTTACAATGCGCAGGCCATTTGCGAGCGTGGTTATCTCAAGCGTCAAGCTGCAGCTCCCTGCAATAAGCGGTTTTGCARTGCYTGTTTATCATTMGCCATGGTCTCGCATCTTTCTTCGCGGTCAAATATATCTGCCATGTGKTCYGGCAATACCGGGGTCTTACCACAGGCTGCCTCAACAGCAGCAGGAAATTTTGCGGGATGAGCTGTTGCTAATGACACTGTTGGCGACGAAGCAGCAGCAAAGAGCCTGTCCGCAATGCCGACGCCAATGGCGGAATGGGGATCAAGAACATAATCCGAACCGTCACTATACTTTTTTATCACGGCACTGGTTTCAGCATCGTCCATCCGACCGGCGACGAAACCAGCTTTCAGTGCGGCAAGTTCGCTGGCATCAAGGGAAAAACTACCGTGTTCAGCAAAACTATTCATACAGGCCTCAACCCGATTGCCGTCGCGGCCGCCAAGATCAAACAACAGGCGCTCGAAGTTGCTGGAAACCTGAATGTCCATACTCGGCGTATTAGTTGCTACCGCTTTACCTGCCGAATAGGTGCCGGTCTCTAGGGYGCGGGCCAAAATATCGTTGCTGTTGGTGGCAATCGCCAGCACATCAATCGGCAGCCCCATGCCTTTGGCAAGATAGCCTGCGAAAATGTCCCCGAAGTTTCCAGTTGGGACACTGAAGGTCACTTTCCGGTCCGGCGCACCGAGCGCAACAGCCGACGTGAAATAATAGACGACCTGTGCCATAACCCGCGCCCAATTGATCGAATTTACAGCCGTAAGCCGCACTTTGTCTCGAAACTCTAGGTCATTGAAACACGCTTTCACAAGTGCCTGACAATCGTCAAAGCTGCCTTCAATGGCTATATTCACGACATTGTCTTCTAGTATAGTCGTCATTTGTCGGCGCTGCACATCTGAGACACGCCCTTTAGGGTGCAGCATAAATATCTCGACATTGCTGCGGCCACGGCAGCCTTCAATGGCAGCCGAGCCAGTATCACCAGACGTAGCACCGAGGATTTTCAGCTTCTGCCCGCGTTTGTCGGTGAAATGGTCAAAGAAACGACCGAGAAGCTGCAACGCAAAATCTTTAAAGGCCAGCGTCGGTCCGTGGAACAACTCAAGTAGCCAATCATTGGCGCCCAGCTGCACAAGCGGCGCAACTGCTGGATGGCGAAAGGCCGACCCGTATGTGGCGTCTAGCATCGCCTTAAGGTCTGCGTCGRCAACGCTCCCGGCCACAAAAGGCTGCATCACGGTAAAAGCTACATCGGCATAGGATTTACCGCGCATTTCGCATATCTTTTCAGAGGAAAAAAGCGGTAGTGTTTCCGGCACGTAAAGGCCGCCGTCGCGGGCTAGGCCAGTCAGGGTCACACCCTCAAAGTCAAGTTTTTCGGCTTTACCGCGTGTAGAGATATATTTCACAATTAAGGGGTCCTACTTTGCATTTATTGCGCAAACTTACTCATAGAAGCACTCGCAGCCGCGTGCAAGCCCACTAAAGCGGATTACTGAGGTTTCTTCAATGTTTGACGGCCACGTTGCAGCCCAAATACAATGAAGACACCCATCATGGCTGCTGCAAGCCCGTACCAGGTTAGCGCATACTGAAAATGGTTGTTCGGAATATCAATGCGCACCTGGCTTCCGCGTGGCAAGCTACCGGGCTCTCCGCGATGGTCAAGAAATATCCGCAGCGGATAAAAATCTTTGCTGCCCAAACCAAAATGCTCTGCCATTTTGTAAACATCCGCCGCGTACCAAACACCCTTTATCAGATCATTGGGTGGTGTCCAACTTCCTGCCACTGCGCTTGTACGCACCACACCACTCAGCGCCTGCGTTCCAGATGGCAGTGCAATAATTTCCTTATTATAGTCTGGCACCCAGCCAAAGTTCACAAGAACAGCGGGGCCAAATTGTGTTTTAACCGGCAGATACAAAAAGTACCCGGCCTTGCCGCGTGTATTCGTACCGTAGACCCGAATTGGGGCTTCAGAACTAACAACACCCGTAAAGGTTACCCGCCGGTACTCTAAGGCAAGCGGGTCGTCCACATGCGAGGGTAACGGCATCGGCGCAGCGACCAGCCCAGCCTCCAGCCTTTCAATACGCGCTGTTTTTGAGGCARCCTTATTYGCCTGCCATGTGCCGAGGGTCAGCAGGATCGACAGGGCGATTATCACAGTAATAATCAGCGGCAGTCCGGGAGCAAAACGTCCTGTAGGTGTTGGTAGCGAACTAGTCATCATCTTCAACCAATCTGCCTTCGCCTGCATCGTGATGAAATTGCAGCGCAATGAATATAGCTTTGAATATGCGCAGCATCCACAGTGCGGCAACAACAGTTGTCACCATAAGAATACCCATTGCCAACCAGCGCGGCAGCTCAAGCACACCAAATAAATAGAAACCAAGGACAACGCATATCGCACCGAGGATCAATATTACAAAAACCTGGGCGCCGTCTCCAGCGTCACACTCCGTTAGATCAAACCCGCAAGTCTCGCAGCGCTCACGAACATCTAGCAGGCCATCATAAAGCGCACCGTCACCGCAGCGCGGACAGCGGCAGCGCATCCCTTTTTTGAAAGGTGTATCTCCCACGCGAGGGAACTCTTGCTCGGTCAGCGTCTCAACGGAAGAGACCGGCGAAGATTGCTCTTCACCGGTCCCKTCAATATTCTTRTTATCARCGYCGGTCACCCTTTAGCCGCCCCAAACATAAACACAGATGAAGAGGAAGAGCCAAACGACGTCAACAAAGTGCCAGTACCATGCAGCGGCTTCAAAGCCGAAGTGATGATCCGTTTTGAAATGGCCTTTATAAGCCCGGCCCAAACAAACGAATAGAAAGATGGTACCCACCAAAACGTGGAAGCCGTGGAAACCTGTCGCCATATAGAAWGTRGCGCTGTAGATATTGCCMGCAAAAYYRAAGGCAGCATGGCTATACTCGTATRCCTGAACRCAGGTRAAAAKCGCGCCAAGRATAACTGTCAGCCATAGGCCTTTYTTSARKCCTTCACGRTCACCTTCAATAAGTGCGTGGTGCGCCCAAGTAACTGTCGTGCCTGACAGAAGCAGGATCAACGTGTTCATGAACGGCAAATGCCACGGATCAAAGGTTTCAATGCCTACTGGCGGCCAAACCGGGTCAATGTTCATAACGTCGAACACTGTTGCGCCGCCTTCTAGTGGTACAATCGGGTATAGGGACGCATTGAAGAATGCCCAGAACCAAGCCACRAAGAACATMACTTCMGARGCRATGAACAGGATCATRCCGTARCGWARGCCGATCTGCACHACKGGYGTGTGATCYCCKGTTTCGCCTTCTTTGATAACATCACGCCACCATTCAAAGGCRGTRTAGAATATCATCGCAAAGCCGATATACATTACGTATTKACCRAAACCARYCATGCCAAACAGCTCGGCATCAGGCTTCATTGTAAATACGCCGCCAACCATTGCCATAAACACAGCTAGAGATCCCAAAGCCGGCCATGGGCTTGGGTTTACTAGGTGATAATCGTGTTGCACGTCACCAGACATTCATCTTCTCCTGACACCATACCGCCCCTRTGCGGCATAHATTATTCKYAAATAGTCTACCGACCAGCTAACACTTCYGCWGTTTCTTCATCGYCTAAAATRAAGAAAGTATAGGAAAGCGTTATCTCGGTCACTTCGTTCAARTTAATATCTTTRTCGAGCTCGGGATCRACRTAATAYACCACYGGCATATCAACGCGCTCACCAGGCTCCAAAATCTGTTCAGTAAARCAGAARCAGTCRATCTTDGTAAAATAGCTACCRGCYTTATGCGGCGTAACATTATAGGTCGCRCGRCCRACGATCGTATATTTKGTYGGGTTATASGCTTCRAARTAWGCMARCCCCTGCTCSCCAACTTTTARAWRCTGCGCYGTTTGCTTAGGGGCAAACTGCCACGGCATGTCAGCGTGTGTATTGGCAACAAACCTAATCTTCATCTGTCGGTCGATAACTTTGGCATTAGCGAGCTCAACCCGCTGCGGGGTTCCGCCGTAGCCAGTAACCCTGCAAAAGGCCTCATACAGCGGCACAGCAGCATAAGCAAAGCCGAGCATGCCTACAACAACACCCGCGACTATGAAGCCAACCTTACGGTTCTTATTTTCAGTACTGCTCAAGGAGCAAGGCCCTTAATGCGGAAGTAGGTCACAACGCCGAGCAATATGGCAAAGCCCAACAGGGCCAGCCCCACAACTCGGTTGCGTTTTTTCATTTTAGTGTGCAATTCAGA
>JAESRJ010000050.1 GCA_016764715.1 Kordiimonadaceae bacterium
TAATAGTCTTGATTGAGCGTTGGAGCGATATAAGATAGCGATTTGATCACCATCAACGCCTGAATCAATGATACTTTCAATTTCTTCAGCAACATAAGCGGCTTCATCATATTCCGAATACGCGCCATAATATTGGATCAGTTCACCACCAGATTGTTGTGACCACAACTCTTTACCCAACCTTTTACTGTTGTTTTTTATGACGGCATTGGCCGCTTCAAGATTATTACCGTCCAAACGGATGCTCATATCGAATTGGCGGCGCTCATCTACATAGTAGATGCCTGGGCGAATAACATTACGCACGCTATCAAAATGGAAATCATCACTAACACCAACGATGGTGGCATCAAACGCAAACTGGGTGGTGAGGTTGGTGCGAACGGTTTGGCCGATCGCAGCTTCCGGCGTGCTGAACCCAAGCAGCTTTGCGCCCGACGCGTTTACAATTATATTTGCCGTGTCTTTATAGCTGCCTTCACCACCGCGAATACGAAATGTGTCGAGCGGAATAGCGGCATCAAGGTGGCGGCCTGCAATCATTTTGATCTGGTAAGCTTTGAAGAAATCTGGGCCAATCGGCAGGCCATCAAGTTTCACTAATTCACCGCCTGATGGGGGGCGAATTTCTAAGCGGTCTTCACTGCCTTCTGTCGGCACGTCCGAGGACCTACCTGCTGCTAAAATATAGGGGCTTTCCAACAACTTGTTTTTAATGGTGTCTGACCGCTGATCGTTGGTGCCACTTAGTACTATCAAGTTCTCAGCCGTGAAACCGAGGTCAAGCGTGCGGGCATAATCAGTTTGTTTGGTCACATAGTAGGCTGTGGTCATCAAGGCGATGGCAATGGTGAATTGGCCAACAACAAGGGCGGTGCGCAAGCCCTGCTTGCCGCCATCAGCAGCGCCACCACTTTGCAGGACAGCACCCGGTTTCAGCATCGCAAAATAGGTGGCATGCAAACTGCCCGCACTAAGCCCGACCAGTATACCCAGCAGCGCAAGACCGCCGAGCAACAACGGGTTACTAAGCAAGTCAAACTCAACGAATTTCGCCAACAGCTCGATATAATACGGCAGAGCTGCCTCAACGAGCGCGAGCGCGATAAGCAGTGAAACCAGCGCCAGCACAATAGATTCCGTTAGGAACTGCACAAACACTTGGCGGGGGCTTGCGCCTACGGTTTTCCTAAGGGCGACTTCGCGGGCGCGGTAAGATGTGCGTGCCATGGATAAGTTCAGGAAGTTCACAATTGCAATTGCAAGGATCAAGAAACCCACCGCTAAGAAACCATGCAAAGTGGACAGCTCTCCCCTCAGTTCCAAACGGTAAATATGCAAATCTTCAAGCCCGATAAGACGTAGTGCCATGCCCCGGCCCCGGCCTGCTTCCTGCCCGCCGGTTTCTTTTGGCATATGCTGCTCGATAAGCGCAGGGAACTGGGCCGTAACAGCAGCTACATCAACACCTTCTTTGAAACGCACGTAGTTTCTGCGCAGCGGAAAGCGCCAATCTTCAGTAAACGGCCGCCAGCCAAGAAAATACTCGCGTTTGAAAGGAACAATCACCTCAAAAGAARAATGCGTATTGCGTGAGAAATCTTTAATCACACCTGCGATACGGTAGTCCTGCAGCGTCCGGATTTCAGATGTAATGACTTTGCCGAGCGCTTTTTCACCAGGGAACAGTTTGGCAGCAAGCCCCTCTGTAATCACGATTGAATTCAAATCCTTAAGGGCACCTTCRGCGCTGCCYTCMACAAATTCGAACTGGAAAAAATCGACCATATTATGGTCTGCAAACACAGCGCGTTCGCGGTAGGTGTCGCTGCCAACCTGAATATCCATCCCTAAACTCAGGTAGCGCGTAAAATCCTCAATCTCAGGAAAGGTTTCTAAGAACAGGTCTTTCAGCGGGTCAACAGCGCCGGGCGAAACACGGTCCTCGCGGTCAGGGTAGGTCAGCGTTGTTTCAAGTTTATAGGTGTCGCTGCCGCGGTACAGGTCCTGGTCCCAGCTATATTCATCACGTACAAACAGCAGGATCAAAATAAAGGCTGCAAGCCCAATGGCGAGCCCGGTTATATTGATGAAGGAAAACAGCTTATGCCGCGCGAGGCTACGCAGGGCCGTGACCAAATAATTCTTATACATTGTTCGTTCTTTCCTACTGTCGTGACCCGAGGCCTTTTGGCCTTCTTTGGTCTTGCATTTAGTGTCTAGCGTGTTTCGGAACGCCGTCTCCGCTCACATTCATTGGCCCCAATCGTTAGTCGTATTCAGTCATCCGCCGCGCCTAGGCTTGTACCTGGGCGTAGCTCCTATTCGTACCTCAGTGCTGTAATCGGGTTGGCGCGCGCCACCTTGGCCGCGTTACCGCCAACGGTCGCCCAAGCAATTGCAAGTGCCAGCAGCCCTGCGCCCAAGCACAGCGGCGCCATCAGCCACGCATCAATTCTGTACGGGAAAGTTTCCAACCACTGCATCATGCCCCACACAGCCACTGGCCATGCGATCAAATTGGCAAGCAGCACTGGTTTCGAGAACTGCCAAACAAGCAGCTTAACGATATCAAACACCTGCGCGCCCATCACCTTGCGCACACCGATTTCCTTGGTGCGGCGCTCAGCCGTGAAAGCCGCAAGCCCGTATAGGCCGAGGCAAGCAATTAGCACTGTAAGGCCTGAGAATAGCCCCAAAAGGTTGCCCGTATTGCGCTCGAGCGCAAACTGCTCAGCCACAACTTCTTCAAGGAATTGGCTTTCATAGGGCGTGCCGTCCATAACCTTTTTCCACACGTCTTCAACCGCTGCATTGATGACCGCGGGATCGCCTGAGAAACGGGCGGTCATGGCATTAATCTGCGTGGGCCACAGGGCATAGAACTCAGGCTTCACTGGTARCTTCAAGCCTCTAAAATAAGTATCTGGTACAACACCAACAATAAGAAAATCGGCTCGAAGGCCGCCGCCAATTGTCATACTAAGCGCTTTACCAATTGCCTCATCAGGCGACGTAAAACCAAGACGTTTCAGCGCTCTTTCATTAACCATCACAGCGCTGGTCAACGTCTCACCCTCTGGCGCAGTTTGCCGGAACGGGAACACATCGGTTGAAAAATCGCGGCTAAACGAGCGTCCGGCAAGCAAAGGGATCTCGTAAGTTTTGAAATAATCATAACCAACCGTCTGGCGGCTGATCAGCACGTCGCCTATTTCGGCATTGCCCGGCACSCTAATGCTTTGATTAAGCTCGCTACTTGCAAACGGTGTATCAAAGCCAAAAGTAACGCTCTCAATACCTTCGATACGTTCCACTTCGGCCCGGAACGCCTCGTGTTTCTGTCGGGCAGCACGCTGATTAAAGCCACCAACCAAAAGCATGTTTTCTTTAGTGAAGCCAGGATCAAGATTGTTCGCATACAGCATTTGACCGTAGACAACTCCAGTCGCAACGATCAAACCGATTGAGATGGAAAACTGAAACGTCACCAAGCCGCCACGCAGCAAGTTGCTGCCTTTTGTCTCCGTAGCGCGGCTTGACTGCAATACGCGAGAGGGGCGGAAGCCCGACACCACGAGTGCAGGATAAGAACCACCCAAAATACCAACAAACGCGACCAAGCCAACCACAAGTCCCCAAACCTGGAGGTTATCGTGCGGCATAGTTAGATTTTTTCCGAGCACATCGCCGAGAGACGGCACGCCAACTTCAACCAACGCGATCGCTAGGAGCATACCAATGAAGGCAATCAATGTACTTTCGCCCAGGAACTGCAATACCAGCTGGCGGCGCTCAGCGCCCATCACTTTGCGCATCGCCACTTCGCGCGCCCGGCGCGTGCTGCTGGCAATGGCCAAATTCATAAAATTAATACAGCCAACAATCAGGATCAGGCCTGCTATGGCGGAGAACATAGTAACGCGCGCCATATCACCYGTKGTTTTAAAATCRCCGCCTTGYAWGTGCGAAGASCCCAGCTGGATATCAACGAGCGCTTGCCGGTGCAGTTCCATGAAATCCGTAGAAGGGCCATCGTTGCCGCTTCGCACTTGCCCAGGGACGATGGCCTGCGTATCGACAAAGGCTTTCATGCGGGCATCAAAGGCAGCCACATCCGTGCCTTCTTTGAACTGCACAAAAACCATACCCTGCACATTGTACCAGAAATTTGGCTCACGCTGATCGACCATTAACGTAATTGCCGGCATAACCAGKGCTGTTGTYTCTGGCAGGTCTTCATATATTGCAGCGACCACTACATCAAACTTCTGATTACCCGCCGTAAAGGCCAGGGTTTGGCCCAGCGCGACATCAGTGCCAAAATATTTAGTCGCAAGCGTCTGACTAAGAGCAATCATGCTTGAGCTCGTCAGAACCTCCTCCATACTGCCCTCTAGGACCGTCAGTTGGAACATATCCTGGAAATCAGGATCAACGCGTATAACCAGTTCCTGAAAACTGTTGCCGTCCTTCTCCAAAACGGGTTGAGAAGGCCGCAATCGGGTTGTCTTTTCAATAGAGTCTGCAAAATAATTTGCGGCAGACGTCCGCGCCACATCAGGCGCATAGGCAAGGGCCATTGGGTCCCTGCCCGGTATCTTGAAAGTAGTGGTAATACGGTGCAGTTGTCCTGCATTCGCCCAGTGTTGGTCGTAAGAAAGCTCATCGCGGACAAAAAGCATGATCGCAATACAGGCGGCTAGGCCAACGGCCAAACCAACTGTATTGATCACGCTAAATAGTTTGTTCTTGATCAGGTTTCTAAGTGCAACAATAACGTAATTCTGGAACACGTACTTTCCCCTTACGGCCTAACAAGCGGCCGCTCCAATAACTTACTGAGCAGCGCGCAGGTTTTCTGTCACCACATGACCATCAAACAAGTTGATCGTGCGGCGTGCATAGTCTGCGTGAGACGGGCTGTGAGTAACCATTACAATGGTCGTGCCTTCTTCATTAAGCCCTTGCAGCATTTCCATCACTTCTTGGCCGTGCGCACTATCCAAGTTACCTGTTGGCTCATCTGCGAGGATCATGGCTTGATCACCAACGACCGCGCGCGCTACAGCAACACGCTGCTGCTGACCACCAGAAAGCTGGCTTGGCATATGCTTGGCGCGGTGGGCAATGCCAACCTTGTCCATCACATGCGCAACGCGCTCTTTCCTGATTTTTGAGGGGATATTGTGATACAGCAGTGCGAGTTCAATGTTTTCCGCAACTGTCAGCTCATCGATCAAGTTAAACGACTGGAAAATGAAGCCAATGTTTTGCTTACGGATATTGGCAAGCTTTGCTTCTGAGTATCCAGCAACATCTTCACCCATGAAGACATATTCGCCGCTGGATGGGTTATCGAGCATGCCGATAATATTCAGGAGCGTAGATTTACCACACCCTGAAGGGCCCATGATTGCAACAAACTCGCCGCTTTCAATCTCAATATTGACGCTGTTGAGCGCCACTGTTTCGACTTCATCTGTCCTATAGTATTTTGATAGATTATGAAGCTTGAGCATTTAATATGTCCTTTCGTCGCCTCTAAAACTTGGGCTTTGCCCCAGTTGGTAGCTCTCTCGCAGAACCACCGGGTTATTCGTTCAAAGTGTTAATCGTGTCTTGGGTCTTATTCTCTTTTAGTAGCTTACTCGGGTCGTCTCTCGTGTCGTGTCTCGGGCCCTATTATTACGGCCTCGTTTTTAACCGCCCCATTTTAAACTCTGTCAGGGACGGTGTCTGGCTTCTTTAATCAGAACCCAGTTTCAGACGGTCCATTTCTACGAAGCTCGTGTAGGGCGACGTCACTACGCGCTCACCAACCTCAAGACCATCTAGCACTTCGATGAAGCGCGCATTTCTACGGCCCAAGCGGACAGACCGCTTGACCGCTTGGCTACCATCTTCGGAAACCACAAACACCCAGTTTCCGCCGGTGTCCTGAAAAAAGGCGCCGTTCGGGATGAGTTTTGCTTTTGTTGCATCGCCAAGTGTCAACCGTGTTTGGATCGTTTGGCCGCGGCGAATACCCGACGGCTGTGCGCCGTCAAAAATGAAGTCTACAACAAACTGGCCGTTATTTACCTGCGGATAAATCTTGGAAATCCGCATCGCGTAATTGGTGCCAGTGCGTTCAAARTTTGCAGCCTGGCCAAGGTCAACGCGGCCTAGGTAAAATTCGTCAATATTCGCGGTTAGCTTATAATTGTCAGGGTCATCAATTTGCCCCAACCGGTTGCCGCGCGGGATATTCTGACCAATCTCAACATTGAAACCAGAAAGTTTACCGGCCACGGGGGCCCGGACGTTCAGGCTTTCTAGATTGCGTCGTGCGACGACAATGCTTTCTTCAAGACGGCCGCCAGCTTCACGCAGGAACTCGAGCTGCGATTCTTGTAACCGGGCGTCCGTCGCTTGGCTTTCAAGCGTCAGATCACGGCGGTTGATATTATATTCGAGATCGTCTTCTGTATCTTCAAGCTGCGCTTTGTTGATTGCACCACTGGTTACCAAGATGCGCTCACGTTCAGCTCTGCGCGTAAGGCGTTTGATCTGATAATTGAAATCTACAAGGTTTCTCTTGTGGCCCAAACGGTTCTGCTCAAGCTGCAGTTCCTGTGACCGCAGGTTATTCAGCTGCTCAGTCACCCGGGTTTCGTTCGCCGTAAAGCTAACCTGCAGGTTGCTGTTGGAAAGCTCGACAATCAGGTCACCCTTCTCAAGCGCTGCGCCGTCTTCAACCAGAATGCGTTCGATCCGGCCGCCTTCAATCGCATCAAGATACAGCGTCTTCAGCGGTGTCACCCGGCCGCGTACCGGAATGAAATCTTCAAAAGTTCCTTCACTAACGCTGGAAATCACAAGCCTACTGGCTGGCACCTTAAAACTTCTGCCACCCTGCGCATCCTGAACCACTGTGAAAATGAAATAAGCCGCGCCCAGTGCAGCGACACCGTAAGCAAGCCATTTCAGCGGCTGCTTTTTCTTAACAACCACACGGTCCATGCCTTCGCCAGACTTGGCTTTTCTTTCGGTGTAGCCGCTGGAAGACCCCATGGGTTTCACCGGCGGCTTCATCGAAATAGGCTTTGTACCGGTCGATCCTTCGGTCCCTGATTTTTTCTGCTCTGCTGGCATTTAAATTTCCATTTTCTTCTTTGTGCTCGCAAATTTATTCGCGCTCTTTTGGTGGCGCTCTCATAATATAGCAAGGGGCGTGCCATATGCTAACTTGTTGAATTTATGAAATTTAATTTGACACTGTCCAATATCGGACACATTATTCTGTACGATTTCGAACACTTAGTGTACGATCACGAACAGGCGTTTTCACGTGACCCTACACAGAATATGGCAGGCTCAATACGATGGCTAAAGAAGGTAAAATCCTAATAGTAGACGATGATGAAGATATTTTGATCGCCGCGAAACTACTATTGAAACGGCACTATAAAACGGTCCTTACCTGCAATAGGCCTGACCATGTGCCGACGATGATGGCCGACCATGTCTTTGAAGCCATTTTGCTTGATATGAACTTCAGTCCTGGCGAAAGTTCAGGCGAACAAGGGTTCATACTGCTCGCCAAAATATTAGAGATCGACCCCCAAGCCGTTGTGGTGATGATAACAGCGCACGGCGGCGTCAATATTGCCGTAGAAGCGATCAAACAAGGGGCAACAGATTTCATCTCTAAGCCCTGGGAAAACCAGAAAGTAATCGCTACGCTTTCAGCCAGCGTGAAACTGCGGCGTTCGCGTTCGGAAGCCGAGCAACTGAAAAGCACCAACAGGGCCATTGCTAAAGTCGTCAGCACACCCAGCCAGCCCATCCTCGGCAGCAGTAAAGCAATGAAAGATATGATGTCTGTTGTTGCCCTTGCCGCGCCGACGGACGCCAATGTTCTGCTACTGGGCGAAAACGGCACCGGCAAAGAACTTGCAGCCCGCGAACTGCATCTGCAGTCAAACCGGGCCGACAAAATATTCATGTCTGTCGATCTCGGCGCGGTAACAGAAAGCCTCTTTGAAAGCGAGCTTTTTGGCCACAAAAAAGGGGCTTTCACTGGTGCGAATGAAGACCGAATTGGTCGCATTCAGGCGGCAGCTGGCGGCACGCTTTTCCTTGACGAAGTCGGAAATTTACCGCTTCACCAACAGGCCAAACTTCTAACCGTTTTGGAACAGCGAAAAGTGCTGCCCGTTGGGTCTGACAGGGCCATATCCATTGATGTGCGCGTGATCGCAGCCACCAATGTTCCACTTGCAAAACTACGGAACGAAGCTACTTTTCGGCAGGACCTACTGTTCCGGCTCAATACGGTGGAAATCACCATCCCACCACTCCGCGAACGAGCTTCTGATATAGCCGAAATCGCCAGACATTACGCTGAGTTTTACTGCAAAAAATATAACAAACCGGCTAAAGATTTTTCCGCTGAAGCAATGGCCGCTATTCAGGCTTATAGTTGGCCGGGCAATGTACGAGCACTGCGCCACACACTGGAGCGTGCGGTTATCCTCTCCAACGGCGATCAATTTTTGCCAGAGGATTTCCAGCTACATGCTCAGCCACGTCAAGCTGGGGACGTGGCACCAGTTGCTGGCAATAATATTGCAACAGATATCGACCCGCAAGCCGATCTGAATTTGGAACGGCTGGAGTACCGCGCCATTGAGCATGCTTTAAAGAAGCATCGCTATAATATCAGCCACGCCGCCAAGGAACTGGGCCTAACACGCGCAGCTCTGTACAGAAGGATGGAAAAGCATGGGCTTTAAACGATTTAGCATCTTCYTAGGKATSCGCCTSRTTATCATMATGGTYGCSCTTTTRGGCCTCACRTWTYTRTATAATGCGGAGCGMTTTTTYGCYTCRACCATCCTCGCCTTCGCGGTTGTTGTGGTGCTGAGCATCGAGATGATAAAGTTCGTTTCGAAAACAAATGCCGAGGTTACACGCTTTCTGGATGCCGCTCGCTATGCAGATTTTGGTCAGCGATTTAACTTCCAAGGCATGGGCGCAGGCTTTGGCGAGCTCGGCGATACTTTTACAGATATTCTTAAACGTTTTCAAGTCGTTAGGGCCACCAAGGAAGCTGAGCTTAGACATTTAAAAGCGTTGATAGAACATGTACCATCGCCTCTAATCTCCGTACACGCCGACGAAAAACTGACGCTATGGAACAATGCTGCGCGGCGTTTATTTGGCAGCGCGCATGTCACGCGTATCACGGACCTTGCCCAGTTCGGTGACGAATTCAAAAAGGAAGTGCGCGATATTAAAGCGGGCCAACGGCGGCTGGTTACCTTTGAAGTAGACGGCATCGAACAACGCCTGACAATCGCCTCCACCCAGATCATCATCGGTGGTCATATTGAACGCCTTGTCAGCTTGCAAGACATTCAAAGCGAACTTGATGCGGCCCAGTTGCAAGCATGGCAGGACCTCGTCCGTGTTCTGACCCACGAGATTATGAATTCCATTACGCCAGTGGCGTCGCTCGCCAAAACAGCCGTTGATCTGGTCGATGATGTGCTAGGTAAAATTGAAGGCCAGCCTGAGATTCTTGAAGAATTGAACGATGTTAAAGACGCCGTCAATACAGTTGCGCGCCGGTCCGATAACCTGATGAAATTTGTATCCAGTTACCGTAGCCTGACGCGTTTACCGCCGCCTGAGAAGTCGCTCGTCCGTATTGATGATCTGCTCTCTGGTGTTGCCAAGGTTGCTACGCAGGGCTGGAACGAACGCGGCCTGTCACTTGTCAGCAGCGTCAATCCCAGCGAACTGGACGTGATGGCCGACCGCGACATGGTGGAGCAGGTTTTGATCAATCTACTACAAAACGCAGGGCAAGCGCTCGAAAATGTTAAAGACGGTACCGTTTGGCTAAGCTCGCACCTCAACAAACGTGGCCATATTATCATCGAAGTGGCCGACAATGGCCCCGGCATACCGGCGGACATTGCAAAGAAGATTTTTGTACCCTTCTTCACCACTAAACGCGACGGCAGCGGCGTTGGCCTTGCCTTAACGCGCCAAGTGATGATCGCACACGGCGGTGCTGTATCGGTGGCGGAACGGGATGAAGGCGGTGCCAAATTCACGCTGACGTTTTAAATGACCCGATTATGAATAAATTCGGAATATCAGAGGCAAACCGACCAAAGCGCATAAGCCGGAATATTCTACTCAAAGGAAGCATTGCGGTTTTTCTTAGTTTTGCGATGATCATATTTGTCTTGGATGAACAAGATGACATGTTCAAAAAGACAATAGGCAGCATCATTTTCATTGCCGTGCCCTGTGGCTTTTTTTTCTTCGACCACCAGCGTTTTAAGAGAGCCTATGACAAATGGGCACCCCACCACTTCCTAGAGTTTGGCGAAAGTTCCCTTTTCTTTTGGGATGAAGGAACGAAAATGGAAATCAACTATGATTTCGTTGAAAGCGTTACGCTTAAAGGTAATCCACCAAACGTAAGCTCTATCCACTTAAAGCTAAAAGATGGAAACACAGACAAATTTCCCGTTTACGAAGGTTTTCAGCAAGTAGCGACAAAAATACTAGGCGTAATTCCCAGCGACAAAATCACTTTTAAATAGAGCCTTTAAGCTGTCGCCACAGATTGAACCAAACCAACAACAAGCCTTTTCTCAGCACTTTCGGTGATATACTCCAAATGGGCTTTGACGCAGCCTTTGGCGGCTTCAATCAGCCGGGGTGTTAAATCTGTATAAATTTCTTCAACGATGGCGCTTGGCGCGCGCACGCCGCGGCGAACACAGGCTTCGACCTGTTTGTGCCGGGCCAACCGGTGGTCTCGCACATCAGAGATACGCTTAGCCGGGCTTTCTATAACCGGGCCGTGGCTCGGCAGCATTGCTAAGGTCGAATATCCCGCAAGCTTGTCCAAGCCTTCTAGATATTCCTTCAAGTTACCCAGCGGCGGAATAATTGCCGTGGTCGACCAACCCATCACATGATCGCCTGAGAAAATCATGCCCTTGCTTTCAAGCTGGTAACACATGTGGTTGGGAAAATGCCCTGGCGTATGCAGCGCCGTCACCTGCCATGCGCCATCGCCAACAGTTTGGCCGTCTGAAAGCGCAACATCCGGCACAAAATCAATATCAACTTCTTCATCCGTAAGCGCCAACAGTTCGGCTGAAAGCGTTCCAAAGCCGTATGTTTTAGCACCGGTCAGCAGCTTCAAAGGCGCTGCGCCCGGGCTATGATCTGTATGGGTATGAGTTACCAAAATGCCCGCGACAGGGCGTTCACCAATGGCAGCCATCACCATGACCAGTATCAGCCCGATGGTGATGAAAAACGACTGCCCGAAGTTTAGAAAACCCAGCGTATAGTTGGTTTTCAACGCCGCTGCCTCATAGCCGCGCATACTTTCGTCATAACGCGTCGCTTCGCGTTCTTCGGCGTTGAAATACTTCACGGTTTCAAAGTTCAGCAGGCTATCAATAGCCTTTTGGTTGGCATCCGCATCCAGATCATTCATCTGTTTGCGGATACGCACCCGCCATTCGGTCACTTTGAAAGTAAACCAGATATAAAGCCCTATGGTGACAACCACCACCGCCAGATACCAGACGTCAAACAGGTAAAACAGAATACCGCCCACGAACATCAGTTCCAGTATCAAGGGCCCGATGGAAAACAGCATAAAGCGCAGCAAAAACTCCACACCCTTCACACCACGCTCGATAATCCGGCTTAGCGCGCCGGTTTTACGGTCAATATGATAGCGTAATGATGCATATTTCAACTATGGCTAATAGCGATATCACAGTCATAGGTGTTATTAATGCAACTGATGAGGTGAAAAAAATATATATTAGATATAAAATAAATAGTACTCATTCTGATGGTGACAATAATAATAGTATAGAAAAAAATATTACAGTCGATCCCATTACCATAACTGTAGAAGGTACAACAAGTATTACAGTTGCCGACTTAGTTACAAAGGTGAATTCTATCAAAATCATTCAAGGGAGTGATTTAATTATTAATATGGAGAATGCTGCTACAACTACTGATACAAGACTGGGATATCACGCTGAGTTTACAGAGGATGATTTCAATACGCAGTATGCAATTGCTGTTAAAGATTATGGCGTAGACACAGAGCCTCCTGGAAAAACAGCCGCTGGATCCATCTCGAATATACCAATGATAGAAAAATTAGGTCTTCTTAACGCTGTATCTGTTATACCACTAACTGTTGCTAATATAATGCTTGATCAGGAAATGTATGATGTTCAGTTTAGCTTTTGGTCAGAGACTGATCCAAAAGTCATTATTGATCAATCTACAAAAAGCGTGATATTGAAAATAAAAAAATTATATGATATTGCAGGAAATTCAATAACAGGCT